>NZ_JAGKRI010000369.1:0-33365 GCF_017939255.1 Aeromonas sp. Prich7-2 | reverse complement strand
ACGCTCTTACTTTGCGGGCTCTTGCGGCGGAGCACCGTTGGAGGTGATCAAGCAATACATTCAAAACCAGCGGGGCTGACGCCCCGGCGAAATTCCCCTCCCACCTACGTCGGAGGGAGTCCCCTTTCGCATTTAAGATGGCTGCATCTACTGCTATGCCAGACCCAGCCACGCCTACCTTGAGCTCTCCCCCGGGCTGGATTTCGAGAGCAAGCTGTTTGCCAAAATCAATGCTGCCGAGCTGCTGCGACGGGAGTTTGCCAAGCCAGCCTATCAGCCACAAACCATCGTGCTGGGGGCCAATACCGATCCCTATCAACCCATCGAGCACCACTATCGCCTGACTCGCGAACTCCTGACGGTGATGCTGGCTCATCGCCATCCAGTAGGGCTCATCACCAAGAGCGCCATGATCCTGCGCGACCTCGATCTGCTGACCGAGCTGGCCCGGGAAGGGTTATGCCAGGTGATGGTGTCGGTCACCACCCTCAATGAGACGTTGAGGCGACAGCTGGAGCCCAGGGCCAGCACGGGGGTTGGGCGGATCAAGGTGATCGAACGACTGGCCAAGGCCGGTGTGCCGGTCGGCGTGCTCGCCGCCCCCATGATCCCCAGGCTCAACGAGCCGGAACTGGAACAGATCATCAAGGCCGCCGTCGACGCCGGGGCGGGCTGTGCGGATTACATCTTGCTGCGATTGCCCCACGAGCTCACCACCCTCTTTTGCGACTGGCTCGATACGCACTATCCCGGCCAGAAAGAGGCGATCCTCAACTAGCTGCGGGCAAGCCGGGGTGGCGCACTCAACAGCGCCACCTTTGGTAGCCGCATGCGAGGTGAAGGACAGTTTGCCGACCTGCTCGCCCAGCGCTTTCGCCTGATCAGCAGGCGGCTGCAACTGGGCAAGCGCCATATAGCACTCAATACGGCCGCCTTCATCCGCCCGGGCGAGCAGTTGCGTCTGTTCTGAGCGCCGTCAGCTCCGTGGTCTCGGCGGGCAGCTCCCCGCTGGGTGGCGCCGTGCAATCAGCTCCGCAGGCAGGCGGGATGGCTCGTGCGCCACCTCCTCCTCATCCACCCTAAGGCGCACCTTCTCCTGCCCTCCCCACATCCGGCTCCACCAGATCTCCCACATTACCCAGCTCGTCATAACAGTGCTCCTGGCAAGCGATGCCTGCCTCTGTGGTGGCCTCATTCAACGCAGGCAGCATGGCTGGCCGTCATGACAGGGCCATGACAGTCGAGTGAAGGAATCGTGTTGATGCGATGGGACCAACCCTGCATATCAGGAAGATGACGCCGTGGCAGGCAGGGCTGCATGCACGGCAGACGGAGCCGGGCAGCAGAGAAGAGAGCTGCTGGGCAAGCACAAGGACGGGGAGAGCCTGCGGTGAGGCGGACAAAAAAAGAGCGACCATCAAGGTCGCTCTTTTGCACCGGACAAAGGGGGACGATTACTCGTCGCCCGCCTCCCCGGTATCGACGGCGCCAGCGTCCGCTGCGGTGTCGGTGCCTTCAGACACCTCCCCTTCAACAGCCAGGGCCTCGGTTTCCTCTTCGTCGCTCTCGGCAACGCGCTGCAGGCCGACTACGGTCTCGTCTTCACCGGTACGGATCAGACGCACACCGCCGGTGTTGCGGCCGATGACGCTCACCTCGGACACCCGGGTACGAACCAGGGTACCGCCGTTGGTGATCAGCATGATCTGGTCGGTATCTTCGACCTGGATCGCATCGATCACCTTGCCGTTGCGCTCATCCACCTTGATGGAGATGACGCCCTGGGTACCACGGCTCTTGGTCGGGTACTCGTCCAGCGCGGTACGCTTGCCGTAACCGTTCTCGGTGGCGGTGAGGATGGCACCATCACCACGGGGCACGATGAGGGAGACCACCTTGTCACCGGCGCCCAGCTTGATGCCGCGCACACCGGCAGCGGTACGACCCATGGGACGTACGCCCTTGAAGGTGCCTTTGCTTTCGGTGCCTTCGCCGTTGTCGCTGCCGTCATCGTCGTTGCCGGCGTCGTCGTCGGTGTCGACTTCGTCAGTGGCATCGGCATCGGCACGACCACTGCCTTCCGCAAAGCGAACCACCTTGCCCGCATCGGAGAAGAGCATGATCTCGTTGCTGCCATCGGTGATGTCCACCCCGATCAGCTCATCACCCTCTTTGAGGTTGATGGCACGGATACCGGAGGAGAGCGGACGGCTGAAGTCAGACAGGCTGGTCTTCTTCACGGTGCCGTTGGCGGTGGCGAAGAAGACATACTTGTCGGCGTCATATTCTTTCACCGGCAGGATGGCGGTGATGCGCTCACCCTCATCCAGCGGCAGCAGGTTGATGATCGGACGACCGCGGGCGCCACGGGACGCTTCCGGTAGCTGATACACCTTGAGCCAGTAGACCTTGCCACGGGTGGAGAAGCACAGAATGGTGTCGTGGGTGTTGGCCACCAGCAGACGCTCCACAAAGTCCTCTTCCTTGATCCGGGTGGCCGACTTGCCACGACCACCGCGGCGCTGGGCCTCGTAATCGGAGAGCGGCTGATACTTCACATAGCCCTGGTGAGACAAGGTAACGACCACGTCTTCCGGGGTGATCAGATCTTCGATGTTGATCTCGGCACTGGACATGCTGATCTCGGTGCGACGCTCGTCGCCGTACTGCTCGCGCACGGCCAGCAGCTCGTCACGGATCACTTCCATCAGGCGTTCCGGGCTTGCCAGGATGTGCAGCAGCTCGGCGATGAGATCCAGCAGAGATTGGTACTCTTCCAGGATCTTCTCGTGCTCGAGGCCGGTCAGCTTGTGCAGACGCAGGTCAAGGATGGCCTGGGCCTGGATCTCGGTCAGGAAGTACTGCCCTTCACGGATGCCGAACTCCGGCTCCAGCCACTCGGGGCGAGCCGCGTCGTCGCCCGCTTTTTCCAGCATGGCGGCCACGTTGCCGAGCTCCCAGCCCTTGGCTACCAGGGCGGCTTTCGCATCCGCCGGGGTCGCACTGTGGCGAATGAGCTCGATGATGGGGTCGATGTTGGCCAATGCCACCGCCAACCCTTCCAGGATGTGCGCCCGATCCCGCGCCTTGCGCAGCTCGAACACGGTCCGGCGGGTCACCACTTCACGGCGGTGCAGCAGGAACGCATCCAGGATCTCTTTGAGGTTCATAACCTTGGGCTGGTTGTTGTCCAGCGCCACCATGTTGATGCCGAACGTGGTCTGCATCTGGGTGTGCTTGTAGAGATTGTTCAGCACAATCTCGCCGGACTCGCCGCGCTTGATCTCGATGACGATGCGCATGCCGTCTTTGTCGGACTCATCGCGCAGGGCGCTGATGCCCTCGATTTTCTTCTCTTTGACCAGCTCGGCGATCTTCTCGATCAGGCGAGCCTTGTTCACCTGATAGGGGATCTCGTGAACGATGATGGTCTCGCGACTGGTCTTCTCGTCCACCTCCACTTCAGCCTTGGCCCGCACATAGACGGAGCCGCGACCGGTACGGTACGCCTGCACGATGCCGGAACGACCGTTGATGATGCCGCCGGTGGGGAAATCCGGGCCGGTGACATGGGTCATCAGCTCGTCAATGGTGAGGTCGCCGTTTTCGATCAGCGCCAGGCAACCGTTGACAATCTCGGTGAGGTTGTGAGGCGGGATGTTGGTCGCCATGCCCACCGCGATACCGGAGGAGCCGTTGACCAGCAAGGTGGGGACCTTGGTGGGCATGACAGCCGGGATCATCTCGGTACCGTCGTAGTTCGGCACCCAGTCCACGGTCTCTTTGTCCAGATCGGCCAGCAGCTCGTGGGAGATGCGCGCCATCCGCACTTCGGTGTAACGCATGGCCGCGGCGTTGTCGCCGTCCACCGAACCGAAGTTGCCCTGACCGTCGACCAGCATGTAGCGCATGGAGAAATCCTGCGCCATCCGGACGATGGTGTCATACACGGCGCTGTCGCCATGCGGGTGATATTTACCGATTACGTCACCGACCACACGGGCCGATTTTTTATAGGGCTTGTTCCAGTCGTTCCCCAGCTCGTTCATTGCATACAGAACGCGGCGGTGAACCGGTTTCAAGCCATCACGCACATCCGGCAGAGCTCGTCCTACGATCACGCTCATGGCGTAATCCAGATAGGAACTCTTGAGCTCTTCTTCGATGTTGACCGGCGTGATCTCTCTGGCCAGATCGCTCATAGAAAGCCTTAATCCCTAATTAGTTGTTCTTTGGCTTAAACAGCGCGACATGGTAACACACTGAGCCAAATACATTAAGCCACAAATCCGATGAGCACATCGGGCTGGTGCGACGAGGTCGGTCCGTTATAATGCGCGCCAGGACAATAGATTGCGCGCGCCCAGCCCGCTGCGCGCCTTGCCACAGGATCATCAAAACATGAATAGTGATGCCAATGTCGATCTGACAGAAATCGCCAAATTTGAAGCCATCGCCTCCCGCTGGTGGGACATGGAGGGCGAATTCAAGCCGCTGCATCAAATCAACCCGGTGCGCCTTGACTGGATCACCGACAAGAGCGGCGGCCTGTTTGGCAAGCGCGTGCTCGACATCGGCTGCGGTGGCGGCATCCTCTCCGAGAGCATGGCCCGCCGGGGGGCCCGGGTCACCGGCATCGACATGGGCAAGGAACCCCTCGGCGTCGCCCGCCTGCACGCGCTGGAACAAGGTGTGGAGCTCGAGTACCGCCAGAGCACCGCCGAAGCCCACGCCGATGAAGCGCCTGGCCAGTATGACGTGGTTACCTGCATGGAGATGCTGGAGCACGTGCCGGACCCGGCCTCGGTGCTGCGCGCCATCGCCACCCTGGTACGGCCGGGGGGCAAGGTGTTCGTCTCCACCATCAACCGCAACCCCAAAGCCTATCTGATGATGATCCTCGGGGCCGAGTACCTGTTGAAGATGGTCCCCAAGGGCACTCACGATCACAAGAAGTTCATCACCCCCGCCGAACTGTGTCGCATGGGGGAAGCGGCGGGCCTGCTGGTGCGGGACATGAGTGGCGTTCACTACGCCCCGCTCTCCAACAGCTTCAAGCTCGGCAAGAATGTCGACGTCAACTACATGGTGGCGTTCGAGCGCCCGGAGCAAGGCTGATGAGCACACCTCACCCGATGCCCCTTGGCTGCGTGCTGTTTGATCTGGACGGCACCCTGCTCGACACCGCCCCAGACCTTGGCGCCGCCGTCAATCACGTGCTGATAAGCGAAGGCTTTGCCCCTCTCTCTGACGACATCATCCGTCAGACCACCTCCCACGGGGCCCTCGGGCTGCTCAGGGCCGGTCTTGGGGACGAGCTGCTCGAGGAGCTGGGGGCCACCCGCCTTCGCACCACCCTGCTCGACTACTACGCCGCCAACCTCTGCGTCGGCACCCGCCCCTATGAAGGCATGGTGGATCTCATCGAGTGGCTCGACGATAAAAAGCTGCCCTGGGGCATTGTCACCAACAAGCCGGGCTTTCTCAGCGAACCGCTCCTGGCAGCCCTGCCCGAACTCGCCAGTTGCGGCGTGACGGTGAGCGCCGACACCTTGCCGGTGCGCAAGCCCGACCCCGCCCCCATGTTCTTTGCCTGCGAGCGCCTCGGCATCGCGGCGAGCCAGTGTCTCTATGTGGGGGATCACGTGCGCGACATCGAGGCCGGCCGCAATGCCGGCATGCGTACCGCAGTGGCTGGCTGGGGTTATCTCAATGATGACGAGGATCCGGCCCTCTGGGGCGCCGATCTTCACTTTGATACCGTGCAGGCCCTGCACCACTGGCTGCGTTACGAGCTGAGCTGACGTCCATGCCCATGACCGACAAGGCATCCGGATAGAGGCGGATCTGCGGGGCAACTTTGATGATGTTCCGATGGCAGTGCGGACATCTGCCCCGATGCGCAGATCCCCCCGCAGCGCACCAGAGGGATCCCGGACGATCCCTCTTTTTACGGGCTTGGCAACCCCCCGAACGGCGTAACAGGACACCTTTTGACCCTGACTGCACAAGGGATGAGCAGGCCGGATTTGCTAGTAAAAACACCCTGCTTTCGCAAGCAAAAAAAGTTATTTTAATTTTCCATCTTCGATCGCCGGACTTGCATTTGACGGATCGGACGGATGAAAACCCGTTCGCTGTGAGCGTCCACTAACTCCCGTCCCGACACCCACAATTTATCCACAGCTAATGCTTTATCCACAGATTGCATTACCGTATCGACCTCACTATCTTGTAGTTCGCATTAAAAATAACACTACATCTTGTGATTCATCGCACAATCCCTGCCCAGTTTCCCTCGACAGACGGAGCCGGGTTGCGCCATTGTGCGATGGCTTTTCGGGAATCAACCGATACCGGCAGGTATCAATGAAAGGGGTCATCAGCCAATGAACTTGTTTGTGACGAAGCGTAACGGACACAAAGAACCCATCGATCTGGATAAAATTCACCGTGTGCTCGACTGGGCTGCCGAGAAGCTCGACAACGTGTCGGTCTCCCAGGTGGAGCTCAAGTCCCACATCCAGTTCTATGACGGTATCCGTACCGCCGACATCCACGAGACCATCATCAAGGCTGCTGCTGACCTCATCTCCGAGCAAAGCCCGGACTACCAGTACATGGCTGCCCGTCTGGCCATCTTCCACCTGCGCAAGAAGGCCTACGGCCAGTTCGAGCCGCCCCACCTGTATCAGCACGTCGCCAGACTGGTGGACATGGGCAAGTACGACAAGCACCTGCTTGAAGACTACACCCAGGCGGAATTTGAGGAGCTGAACGGCTACCTCGATCACTGGCGCGACATGGACTTCTCCTACGCGGCGGTCAAGCAGCTCGAAGGCAAGTACCTGGTACAGAACCGCGTCACCGGCGAGATCTACGAGAGCCCGCAGTTCCTCTACATCCTGGTAGCGGCCTGCCTCTTCTCCAAGTATCCGAAAGATACTCGTCTGGACTACATCAAGCGCTTCTATGATGCGGTCTCGACCTTCAAGATCTCCCTGCCGACCCCGATCATGAGCGGCGTGCGCACCCCGACCCGCCAGTTCAGCTCCTGCGTGCTGATCGAGTGCGACGACAGCCTGGATTCCATCAATGCCACCGCCAGCGCCATCGTGCGTTATGTTTCCCAGCGCGCCGGCATCGGCATCAACGCCGGCCGCATCCGTGGTCTGGGCAGCCCCATCCGTGGCGGCGAAGCCTTCCACACCGGCTGCATCCCCTTCTACAAATACTTCCAGACTGCGGTGAAGTGCTGCTCTCAGGGCGGCGTGCGCGGTGGTGCGGCCACCCTGTTCTACCCGCTGTGGCACACCGAGGTGGAGAGCCTGCTGGTACTGAAGAACAACCGCGGCGTGGAAGAGAACCGGGTCCGTCACATGGACTACGGCGTGCAGATCAACAAGCTGATGTACCAGCGCCTCATCAAGGGCGGTGACATCACCCTGTTCTCCCCGTCCGATGCACCAGGTCTCTATGACGCCTTCTTCGCGGACCAGGACAAGTTCGAAGCGCTCTACGTCAAGTACGAACAGGATCCGGCCATTCGCAAGAAGACCCTGAAGGCAGTGGATCTCTTCTCCCTGATGATGCAGGAGCGTGCCGGTACCGGTCGCATCTACATCCAGAACGTGGATCACTGCAACACCCACAGCCCCTTCGACCCGTCCGTGGCGCCGGTACGCCAGTCCAACCTCTGCCTCGAGATTGCGCTGCCCACCAAGCCGCTCAACAACGTGGATGACGAGGACGGCGAGATTGCCCTGTGCACTCTCTCCGCCTTCAACCTGGGCGCCATCGAGAAGCTGGAAGATCTGGAAGAGATGGCCGAGCTGGCCGTGCGCGCTCTGGACGCCCTGCTCGACTATCAGGACTACCCGCTCAAGGCCGCCAAGAAGGGCAGCATGAACCGCCGTACTCTGGGGATCGGCGTCATCAACTACGCCTACTACCTGGCGAAAAACGGTGCCCGCTACTCCGATGGTTCCGGTCTGGCCCTGACCCACCGCACCTTCGAGGCGATCCAGTACTACCTGCTGAAGGCCTCCGTGCAACTGGCCCGCGAGTTCGGCCCCTGCCCGGCCTTCAACGAGACCACCTATGCCCAGGGTATCCTGCCCATCGATACCTATAAAAAGGATCTGGACACCCTGTGCAATGAACCCCTGCACCTGGACTGGGAAACCTTGCGCGAAGAGATCAAGACCGTGGGTCTGCGTAACTCCACCCTGACCGCCCTGATGCCGAGCGAGACCTCCAGCCAGATCTCCAACGCCACCAACGGCATCGAGCCTCCCCGCGGCCTGGTGTCGGTGAAAGCCTCCAAGGACGGCATCCTCAAGCAGGTGGTACCGGAGTACCACCGCCTGAAGGATCAGTACGAACTGCTGTGGAAGCAGCCGAGCGTCGACGGTTACCTGCAGCTGGTCGGCATCATGCAGAAGTTCGTGGATCAGGCGATCTCCGCCAACACCAACTACGACCCGGCCCGCTTCGAAGGCAACAAGGTGCCGATGAAGCAGTTGCTCAAAGACTTGCTGACCGCCTACAAATACGGTCTCAAGACCCTCTACTATCACAACACCCGTGATGGTGCCGACGACACCCAGACCGATCTGCAAGATGACGGCTGCGCCGGCGGGGCTTGCAAGATCTAACCGCGAAACGCACTGATAAACCGGGCGGGAGCATCAAGCTCCCGCCCTCCTGTTTTCCCTATTTCACGGCATTCGAACCATGGCTTACTCTACTTTTTGCCAGACCCAAAACGATCAGCTCAAGGAGCCGATGTTCTTCGGCCAGTCGGTCAACGTGGCCCGTTATGATCAGCAAAAGCACGATATCTTCGAGCGGCTGATCGAGAAGCAGCTCTCCTTCTTCTGGCGCCCGGAAGAGGTGGATGTCTCCCACGACCGCATCGACTTCCAGGCTCTGCCGCCCCACGAGCAGCACATCTTCATCTCCAACTTGAAGTACCAGACCCTGCTGGATTCCATTCAGGGCCGCAGCCCCAACGTGGCCCTGCTGCCCCTGGTCTCCATCCCGGAGCTGGAGACCTGGATCGAGACCTGGGCCTTCTCCGAGACCATCCACTCTCGCTCCTACACCCACATCATCCGCAACATCGTCAACAACCCGGGCCAGGTGTTCGACGACATCGTGACCAACGAGCAGATCTTGAAGCGCGCCGGCTCCATCAGCCACTTCTATGACGATCTCATCGAGGCCACCTCCGTCTATCACCTGCACGGTGAGGGGACCCACCGGATCGGGGATCGCGAAGTCACCATCAGCCTTCGGGAGCTCAAGAAGAAGCTCTACCTGTGCCTGATGAGCGTCAACGCCCTCGAAGCAATCCGCTTCTACGTGAGCTTCGCCTGCTCCTTCGCCTTCGCCGAGCGCGAGCTGATGGAAGGCAATGCCAAGATCATCAAGATGATCGCCCGTGACGAAGCGCTGCACCTGACCGGCACCCAGCACATGCTGAACCTGATGCGCAGCGGCAACGACGACCCCGACATGGCGGAGATCGCCGTCGAGTGCGAGCAGGCCTGCTTCGAGCTGTTCAAGGAAGCAGCCCTGCAGGAGAAGGAGTGGGCCGAGTACCTGTTCCAGGATGGCTCCATGATCGGCCTGAACAAGGACATCCTCTGCCAGTACGTGGAATACATCACCAACCTGCGCATGGCGGCCGTCGGCCTGCAACCGGCCTTTGCCGGCACCAAGCAGAACCCCATCCCCTGGATCAACACCTGGCTCTCCTCCGACAACGTGCAGGTGGCGCCCCAGGAAGTGGAAGTAAGCTCCTATCTGGTGGGTCAGATAGACAGTGAAGTGCACGCCGACGATCTGGGTGACTTCGAGCTGTGATGCTAGGCGACCTCTGCTGGCAGGCCATGATGCGGGAGAGCGACGTCCGTGAGTGACGCCACCGCCACCCTGAACTCGCCCCTGCATACCGCCACCACGGCGCCGGAGGGGCAAGCCCCCCAGGTACAGACCCTGGACGGTGTGCTGCACCCCCATCCCGGCGAAAGCGTGCTGGAGACCCTGGAGCGCCACGGCCATCACGTGGAGTTCCAGTGCCGCAGCGGCTATTGCGGCGCCTGCCGCACCCCGCTGCTGGCGGGCAAGGTGCACTACGCCGCCGTCCCGCTCGCCTTTGTCTCCCAGGGGGAGTGCCTCCCCTGCTGCTGTCAGCCGGTGGGCGCCATCAAGCTCGATATCCGAAAGGGCTGACGGCCCTTGTCGCCAGATCTGCCCCGCAAACAAAAAGCCGCCGGATTGCTCCGGCGGCTTTTTTCATGGGAATGTCCCGTCTCTTGAGGGAAATGAGGGGCCATGACCCTCTTACATTACAACCCGGGGGCGTTACAACCAGGGGGCGGCGGTCGGCCCGTGGTGCAGACCCAGCTTCCAGACCCGGCCAAAGTGCTTGTAGTGACCGGCCGCGACACCGGCCTTCTCACCCATACCGTGGTAGAGATCGAGGTGGCCCTTCTTCACCGCGCCCCCCACATCCAGCGCAATCAGCAGCCGCAGCTGGTGCTTGCCGGTCCAGTTGCCTGCTTTGTCCAGCAGCGGTACTTCCGCGAGGATAGGGGTGCCCATGGGCAGCAGAGTCTTGTCGGCAGCCACCGCCGCCATCGGCAAGAGCGGAATGCCGGCGGCCCCCACCACGTCGTTGGTGGGACGGCGCTCGAAGAAGACATAGGAGGGGTTCTGCTCCACCAGCTCCTTCACGCTCTCTTCCGGCTGACGATTGGCCCACTCCTTGATGGCCTTCATGGACATCTGCTCCTTGGGCACTTCGCCACGGTCGATGAGCACCCGGCCAATGCTGACATAGCCGTGGCCGTTCTTGCCGCTGTAGCCGAGGTACTGCAACCGGTCGTCATCGCCGTAGTGAACGAAGCCGGAACCCTGCACGTCCATCAGGAAGTTGTCGATGAGGGATTTGCTGTAGCCCAGCTCCAGCCCCCGGTTGGCCAGCGCCCCCCGGTGGATCTCGGCCCGGCTCGGGCAGCGACCGCCGCAGTTGGGCATGGCATAGATGGGATACTTGTACTGGGCGTCCGGGCGATGGCGCACCTCCAGCACTGGCGAGTAGTAGCCGGTGAAGAGCACGTTGCCCATGCGGTCGGCACCGCCAAGCTGGGCCAGGCTGATACCGTACTGGGTGATATGGGCGGGATTGCCCCCATTGGCGACCCAGCGTGAGAGTTGACGGTAGAGCTCCCCATAGCGGCTCGCCATACGGCCGGAGCGTTCCATCACCAGCCGGCTCTGGGGACCGAACTTGCTGTAATCGGCGCGGGCGCGGCTGTTGACCCGCTCCACCCGCACCAGATCCCCCGGCAGGGCACCATCCAGATACTGCTTGCCCAGATTCACAGGGATCTCGCAGTTCAGAAAACATCCGGATTCCGCCTTCTTCTGGGGCACCTTGACCGGTTCAGGGTTGCCCGCACAACCGGCCAGCCCCACCACGGCGGCGGCCAACCAGTACGCATGTCTATTCATATGTCCTCATATAACACCGAGTGTCTTGCACGGCGGGGAAGATGCCAAAATTGCCCGGGGAAAGCAAACGCCTTCACGCCCCTGACGACGGATTTCTCCTGCCGTGATCTTCTGGGTTATAACAAGGTGACAAGGTGTGAGAGGTCATGGATGGAACAGCTCGAAATCTTCCCGCTCCAGAGCCCCTGTGTCGGGGTCTGCGAACTGAACAACAAGGGGTATTGCAAGGGATGCCTGCGAAGCCGCGAGGAGCGTTTCAACTGGCTTGCCATGACCCCTGCCCAGCAGCAGGAGGTGATGCGTCTGTGCCGCAGCCGCAAGGCCAGGGTCGAGGCCGCTCGCCGCAAGGCGCAGGCCGCAGAGGCGGCCGATCCGCCGCCCCCGCCGGGCTGGGATTTTTAAATCCCCCTTTGCCCCTCCCCTCAACAAGAAAGGCGGCCCCAGGGCCGCCTTGTCATGAAGGGTGTGTCACGCCGTGACGTCCTCAGGCAGTCGCCAGCTTGGCCTGCTCCTCGCCACGCTTGAGCATGGCGTAGGCCACCCCGGTCACCAGAGAACCGGCCGCGATCGCCAGGATGTACATCATCACATGGCTGATGGCGTTCGGGATGAAGAGCACGAACAGACCGCCGTGGGGTGCCACCAGCTCGCAGCCGAACAGCATGGAGAGCGCACCGGTCAGGGCGCCGCCCGCCATGCAGGCCGGGATGACGCGCATGGGGTCCTTGGCGGCAAACGGGATGGCCCCCTCGGAGATGAAGCACAGACCCAGCACGAAGGAGGCCTTGCCCGCTTCCTGCTCCGCCTTGATGAACTTTCTGCTGGCCAGGAAGGTCGCGATCCCCATCCCCAGTGCAGGCACCATGCCGGCGGCCATGACCGCTGCCATGGGGGCATAGGTCTTGGAGGCGAGCAGGCCGACACCGAAAGCATAAGCCGCCTTGTTGACCGGGCCACCCATGTCGAAGCACATCATGGCGCCGATGATGACACCCAGCAGCACCGCGTTGGCAGAGCCCATGTTGTTGAGGAACTCGGTCATGGCGTTCATGATGCCCGCCACCGGGCCACCCACCACGTAGATCATCACCAGACCGGTGAACAGGCTGGCAAAGAGCGGAATGATGAGGATGGGCTTGAGGGCTTCCAGGGTGACCGGCAGGCGCACCTTGTCGCTCAGGAACTTGGCGCTGTAACCGGCGAGGAAGCCGCCGACGATGCCGCCAAGGAAACCGGCGCCGAGCGAGCTTGCCAGCATACCGGCGATCATGCCGGGCGCCAGACCCGGACGGTCGGCGATGGAGTAGGCGATGTAGCCTGCCAGCACCGGGATCATCAAGGCGAAGGCGGAGCCGCCACCTATCTTCATCAGGGCCGCGGCCAGCGTCCCCTCTTCCTTGAACGCTTCAATGCCGAAGATGAAGGAGAGCGCGATGATAAGGCCCCCCGCCACCACCATGGGCAACATGAAGGAGACACCGGTCAGCAGGTGCTTGTAGGGGCCCGCCTTTTCCTCTTTCTTGACCGCAGCCGCGCCGCTGTGGCGATAGATCTTCGCCTCGGTCCAGGCCTTGTCGAGCTCGGCCCGGGTTTTCTTCAGGGCAGCCCCCGTGCTGGTGCGATAGACCGGCTTGCCGTCAAAGCGCGCCATGTCCACCTCGATGTCAGTGGCGAGGAACACCAGATCGGCGGCGGCAATCTCGTCCGCCGTCAAGGCATTCTGGGCACCGACCGAGCCCTGGGTTTCGACGCGGATCTGGTGACCCAGCTGCTTGGCCATGGTCTCCAGGGCCTCGGCCGACATGAAGGTGTGGGCCACCCCGGTCGGACAGGCCGTCACCGCCACGATGCGCTTGGCACCGCTGGCCGGTTTGGCAACGGCAGGTGCCGCCTCATGGCGATAGACGCTGGCACCGCTTCGCGCGGCGTCCAGCAGGGCAGCGGGATCCTGGAGCGCCAGATCCATGTCGCCCCGATAGAGCGACTTGCCGTCATAGGCGGCCAGATCCACCGGTGCGCTGGCAACGACCAGCACCAGGTCGGCGGCGGCAATCAGCTCTTTCGAGGGAACCTGACGGGGCTGCACGCTGGAGTCGACGTCGAGGGTGAGCTCCCAGCCAGCCAGTTTGGCCTGCTGTTCTATCCGTTTTGCAGCGAGAAAGCTGGTGGCAATGCCCGCCGGGCAAGCCGTAACCAGAATTGCTTTCATTGGGCATCTCCTGAGTTAGCCATCAAATGGGGTTGGGGTTGAGTCGGTGCCAGATCATCCAGACGCTGTACGCGCACCTGCTCGAGTAACGGTTTGAGCACATTGATATCGTTGAAGCCGACCGCGACCTGGCTCACCGCCAGTGCCGAGACGGCGGTGGCCAGCCGCAGGGTCTGCTCCGGCGTCCAGTCCAGGCTCATGCCATGGACCAGGCCCGCCACCAGGGAGTCGCCGGCACCCACGGTGCTGACCACCTCCATGCGCGGTGGAATCGCCTGCCAGGTGGCATCCGGTGCAAACCAGATGAGGCCGTCGGCACCATTGGAGATCACCACGTTGGGGATCCCGCTTGCCTGCAGCGCGCGGGCGCACTCGGCCTGCTCGCTCAGGGTCTTCACGGGGCGACCCGCCCACTGGCTCAGCTCTTCCAGGTTGGGTTTGACCAGGGTCGGCGCCGCCTTGATCCCTTCGCTCAACGCCGCGCCGCTGCAATCGAAGATCACCTGCTTGCCCTTGGCCTTGAGCAGACGGATCAGATGGCCGCAGTAATCGGGGGCCACCCCTTTGGGCAGGCTGCCCGCCAGCACGAACCAGTCAGTGTGGGGAGCCAGTCGCTCCAGCGCCGCTTCCAGGGCGCTGACATCGCCCTCCTGCACCGCGAGTCCCGGCAGATTGAGATCGGTCACCCGGCCGGATTGTTCGGAGATCTTGACGTTGATCCGGGTGTCGCCCGCCACGCGCACGAAGTGATCGGCAAGAGCACGTTCCTCGAACAGGGAGACGAAGCTCTGCTGGTTGCCCTCACCGAGCCAGCCGGTCAGGCCTACGTCACGGCCGAGATCTTTCAAGACCATGGCGACGTTGATCCCCTTGCCCGCGGCGCGCAAGTTGGCCTCGCTCACCAGATTGACCTCGCCAGGGTGCATGGCCTTCAGACGGGTGGTGAGATCGAGCGCGGGATTAAGGGTGATGGTGACGATGTCCATCAGTGCGCCCCCTCGCCAAGACCCGCGGCAATGGCTTCGCCAATGCCCTTGAGGGCTGCTTCGGCATCCGCTCCTTCGGCGCGAAACGCCAGACGATGACCGCACTTGACCCCAAGCCCGATCACCTTCATCAGGCTCTTGGCAGAGACGGCTTCACCGCTGCCATCGAGGTTGGCGACGCGGATGTCGGATTCATACTCCTTGGCCACCTTGACCAGCATGGCGCCCGGACGGGCGTGCAGACCGTGAGGGTTGATGATGGTGAAGGTCTCGGACAGCCCGCTCGCCGGACCCGCCTGCAACATGGCAAGACCATCGCTGCCAGAGAGGGTGGCCAGCTGGCCGGCTGCGGCCAGCTTGGCCAGATTCTCGAGTTGCGGCAGATGGCCGCTATCTGCGGCACACAGCAGTAGCAGGGCGCTGACCGGCAATTCACCGACGTTCAGCGGGGTGTTCGGGGTGGCCAGCACCCAACCGGTCTGGGCCGCTTGCGCACGGGCCAGCCAGATGCCCTCCCCCAGGTGAACAGGCTGACTGGCCAGGAGGGCGCTCACCATGGCGGCGTCTCCCCAGCCTGCGGATTTGGCGCGGGCCGCAGCCCCCAGCAGCAACTGGTCCTGGTCGTCGGCCGGGAAGTCCGCCAGGGTCAGGTATTGCACCTCTTTGGCGCCAGTCGCGCCAGTCAGGATATTGATGATGGTCTCTTCGTCGGTCGCCCCCTTGAGCTGGGCTGCGGCCTGCTCGTCACCCAGCACGTGGGTGAGCTGGCGCAAGATCCCCAGGTGCTCGTCGGACTTGGCGGCGATGCCGATGGCGACGTAGGCAATCTGCCCCTCGTCCCACTCGATGCCGTGGGGGAACTGGGCCACCATGACACCGGTGCTCTTCACCAGATGACGGGTGTCCGTGGTGCCGTGGGGAATGGCGATACCGCTGCCAAGATAGGTGGCGTGCTGCGCTTCCCGCGCCAGCATGCCGTCCACGTAACCTGCTTCAACCAGACCGGCGTCGGTCAGTTTGCTTGCCAGCAGGGCGATGGCGTCCGCCTTGGTCGTCACCGATTGCCCCAGCAGGATTTGCTGTCGCGCCAACTTCAACATAGAGATTCTCCATCAGGTCCGGCTTCACCTCGCGGCGTACCGGCTCAACTCAACTCGATTTTTGGGTAACTTGCCTGCTGACAATAGACGGTGATCTCTCGCTTTGGTGAGCCGGAACCCATTTCCAAGTGCAGATAATCATCCTTTACTGACAAGCTGAATCGTTTCACTTACACTCAGACTGAATCGTTTCAGCGTATTGTTCAAGATCCCGCAGAAAGTACGTTTCAATGATATGATCCCGCGCACACTTTTCGGCGCCCCAACCAGGAACCGGCGCGGGCCTTGCAACTCAAACAGAGCCAACATGATGAAACTGGATGAAATCGCCGCGCTGGCCGGTGTCTCTCGCACCACCGCCAGCTATGTGATCAATGGCAAGGCCGATCAATACCGCATCAGCCAGGCAACCCGCGACAAGGTGATGGCCGTGGTCCATGCCCACAACTATCAGCCGGACAGCCGCGCCGCTTCCCTGCGCGGCGGCCAGACCCGCACCCTCGGCTTCATCCTGCCCGACCTCGAAAACGCCAGTTACGCCAAGCTCGCCAAGCGCCTGGAGCAAGGGGCCCGCACCCAGGGATATCAGTTGCTCATCGTCTGCTCGGAGGACGATCCGGACACCGAAAAGGAGCTGGCCCGGATGCTGGTGAGCCGCCATGTGGACGCGCTCCTGGTGGCAAGCTGCCTCCCCCCGGCGGATCCCTTCTACCTGGAGCAGCAGTCCCGGGGCGTGCAGATCCTCGCCATCGACCGTGCCATGGCCACCGAGCACTTCGTCACCGTGGCGAGTGAAAACCAGAAGGCGAGCCTGGACCTCACCGCCTCCCTGCTCACCCCGGCCATCGGTCATATCGCCTTGATTACTGCACTGCCGGAACTGACGATCAGTCAGGAGCGAAAAGCGGGCTTCGAACAGGCGATTGCCAGTCACAGTGCGACCCGCCACCTGTGTGAAGGGGCCCACTTCTCGCGCACCGAAGGGTATCGCCTGATCAAGACGCTCCATCAGCAGCTCGGCCAACTGCCCGAGGCGCTGATCACCACCTCCTACATCCTGATGGAGGGGGTGCTCGACTACCTGCTGGAGCAGGAGGCCGACATGAGCCAGCTCGCCATGGCTACCTTCGGGGATGACCGCCTGCTCGATTTCCTCCCCTTTGGCATCAACTCCCTGCCCCAGCAGCACGACGCCCTGGCAAGCCAGGCCCTGACGCTGGCCCTCAAGGCGGTCAATGGCGACTACCAGAGCGGCCTGCACTATGTGAGCCGTACCCTCAAACGCCGCCGCTGACCCGGCAACGACGCACCACCCCGGGGGCGGCCCGCAGTGCCAGCCCCTGAGCCTCCTCCCCCACACCTGCTTGTGTTCTCCCCTGTTGTCTCAGCTTTTGCCCTTCGCCTTCTGGCTTTGAGGTGATCTGCCGGGCGGCAACCCCGCGCCAGGGCACGTTTATCGGCGCCTCGGCTCGCTATAAGTGAAAATGATGGCTTTTGGGAGTATGACCCGATGTTTGCTTATATCGGGCCAGTCGCACCACCAGGGCCCCGTGTTACCCTCTGCAAGCCCTGTTGCCGCCAACGCGGGCGCTCTCGATGTCGACCCGCAACGCAGCCTGACGGGTAGCCTCCCCCTGAGGGGCGCGTTTTTTCGGCGCATGGCGCAATGTGTCACTTTTTATTGCCACCCTTCGGCTTGCTACAGCACAAAATCCGCTTTTAAGGGGTTGTTTCCGCCATTTCAATCCGCTAACTTGGCAACCAATTTTTACAACTGACAGGTTTCAGGTACAGATGTATCCACACCGATATTGCTAGCCTCCGGCTTTTCCCCGGAGGCGTCTCCCGACACAGCCAACTGGCTCTCTCTTGTTTGCAACAGCGCCCTCACTTTCGGATGGATGACATGAATACCAAGACCCTGGGTTGTACCCTGTTGATTGCCGGCACCACCATAGGCGCCGGCATGCTGGCCCTGCCGCTGGCCTCCTCGTCCCTGGGCGGCCCCGCCACCCTGATGCTGATGATCGGCCTCTGGGCCCTGATGGCCTTCACCGCCATGCTGCAGGTGGAAGCCAGCCTCAGCACCGGCAAGTGGTACCTGCACCAGCTGGCGGATCACCTGCTCGGCCCCTGGGGCAAGGGCATCGCCTCCTTCTGCATCCTGATGCTGTTCTACGCCCTGGCCTCCGCCTACATCAGCGGCGGCAGCAGCCTGCTGGCCCAGGCACTGGCCGATGCCGGCCTTCCCCTCGGCCAGGAGCAGGCGGCCTGGGTCTTTACCCTGCTGTTTGGCGGCATGGTGTGCGTCGGCACCAGGCAGGTGGATTACCTCAACCGCCTGATGTTCACCGTGAAGCTGGTGATCATGGTGGCGGTGCTGGCGCTGCTGCTGCCCCGCGCCCAGGGGCAGCACCTGCTCTCCATGCCCCTCGGGGAAGGCTTGCTGCTGGCGGGCCTGCCGGTCATCTTCACCTCCTTCGGCTTCCACGGCTCCATCCCGAGTGTCATGCTCTACCTCGGGGACAACCCCAGGCAGTTGCGCCGGGTCTTCGTGTGGGGCTCCGCCTTGCCGCTCGTGCTCTACGTACTGTGGCAGGTCGCCATACTGGGGCTGCTGGGCCAGCAATCCCTGATCCAGACCGGCGGCGCCCTGGATAGCCTGCTGGCCAACGTCGGCGGCCTGGTGAGCTGGCCCGCCTTCAACCAGGCGATGCATCTGTTCGCCGATCTCGCGCTCGCCACCTCCTTCCTCGGGGTGACCCTGGGACTGTTCGACTTCATGGCCAAGGTGACCCGTCGCAAGGACAACTGGCAGGGCCGCACCCAGACCGGCCTCATCACCTTCGTGCCGCCCCTGCTGTTCGCCCTCTACTTCCCGCAAGGCTTCATCATGGCGCTCGGTTACGCCGCCATTGCGCTGGCGGTGCTGGCGGTGCTGCTGCCGGTGGCCCTGGTGTGGCAGAGCCGCAAGCAGGCCGAAGCAGACCACTACCGCGTCCCGGGTGGCGTGCTGGCTCTGGGTCTGGCCGGTGCCATGGGGGTACTCATCGTCGGGGTACAGGTCAGCGTCAGCATGGGGCTGCTGCCCGCCCTCTGATCTCCCCGACCCGACAAACAGAAACGCCGCAAAGAGACACGCCCCGCCAACCCAGTTGACGGGGCGTTTCATTGGCACGGGCTCACTTGGCCGACCCGCGCCCCTCCTCGCGAAGCCCATACAACAATGAACATTTGAGTGCAACCATGTATAGATATGTACATGACTGCGCCCCTGCCCTACACTGCTTAGCAGACAACTCATGATCCCGTGCCCGTCTGGCACGCCAACCCGGGAGGCAACATGGCCGCCACCGCATCTCTCCCCCGGCAACAGCCCGCCGTCGATCCCAGCAAGGCCCTGCCCGTGGTGTTTCGCATCCTGGGCAAATGGCAGTGCAGCACGGATGAACAACTCAGGCTGCTTGGCATTACCTCCCGCTCCACCCTGAACAAGTACAAGGAGGCCAGCGGCGGCATTCGGCTCAGCGCCGATCTCCAGGAGCGGATGAGCTATCTACTCAACATCCACAAGAGCCTGCGGCTGCTGTTCAGCCTGGATGAGAGCATCTATGGCTGGGTGCGCAAACCCAACAGCCACCCCTTCTTTGCCGGGCGCAGCGCCATGGAGGTCATGCAGGGTGGGCGGGTGGCCGATCTCTACGAAGTGGCCACCCGGCTGCACGCCTGGCGCGGGGAGATGGCCTGATGTCCTCCCCGCCCTTGCGCACCTTCCACAATGCCTGCGCCTATCGCATCATTCCTAGCCGCTTTCCCCCCATCTGCCTCTATGAAGACGTCGCTACCGCCGACGAGCTGGAGGCGGTCTGGGCCGTCGAGGCCCTGACCAACGACAGGCTGAGGGAAGAGGCGGGCGAGCTGATGCGGGTGCCCAGGGAAGACTGGCTGGTGGGGCTGCCCGGCGGCAGCTATGTGATGGCCGCCTTCACCCACCTCAATCCCGAGGGTGCCCGTTTCACCACGGGGGACTTTGGCGGCTACTATTGTGCCCCCTCCCTCGACACCGGCATCAAGGAGACGGTCTACCATAGGGAGCGGATCTTCGGGTACACCCGGGAGCCGGCCCAGAAGGTGCAGATGCGGGTGATCCAGGCGCAGTTCAGCGCCAGCCTCATCGACATCACGGGCCCGGCGTTTCTGCCAGGCCCCCTCTATCACGCCACCGATTACGGCCCCGCCCAGGCCTTCGCCCGGGAGCAGAAGGTCGCCGGGGCGGACGGCATCCACTACCGCTCGGTGCGCCACCCCGGTCACGACTGTCACGTGCTCTATCGCCCCCGTCTGGTCAGCCGGGTGGACCACGCCCGTCATCTGGAGTACCACTGGAGCGGCGAGGCCATCACCCATGTGCTGGAAATCCGCCTCTACGGTGAATAGCGTCTACCAGGACAAAAAAAGCCCCGCCAGATTGGCGCAATGCTGTTCACTTAAGAGAATTTGAGTTCCAGTCCACGTAGTATCAGGACAAAAAAGCGAGGGAGGCATGATGCCTCCCTCTTTCTATTGCAAGCCCCGCTGGATAAAGGCTGGAGGAAGATCGACTGGACACAGCCTTGCCCCCTCAACTCAAATCCAATTTATGAATAATCAGTCAAAAAAGTGCTTATCTGAACAGCATTGCGCCAGATTGGCGGGGCTTTTTGTATCAACCGAACAGTGGGGGAGCCTGGCTCCCTGGCCGCTTACTGGTTGTGGCTGGCGCGACGGGGACGACGGGCCTGGGCCGGCTTCGCGGCGCCATCAGCCGGACGCTGGCCGCCCTGGGGCTTGGGCTTGCCACCGTTGCCGGAGCGGTTACCGCCGCCATTGCCACCGGCGCCATTGCCGGAGCGACCGGCACCCTGACGCTGGCCCTGGCCCTGGCCTTGCGGACGCGGCGCACGGCGCTGCTCGCTCGGATCCCGCGGCTCTTTGCGAAGCGGCGCGCCGATGCCACGGGCGATGTTGTCGAGGGTCTCGCGGGAGGCTTCAAAACCGGCCACCTGCTCGCACGGAATGTTCTGCTTGGTCAGCCGCTCGATGGCCTTGATGAGCTTGCCTTCATCGGCCGCGACCAGGGAGATGGCGTGACCGGCGGCGCCGGCACGGCCGGTACGGCCGATACGGTGCACGTAATCTTCCGCCACGTTCGGCAGCTCGAAGTTGACCACCTGGGGCAGTTTGTCGATGTCCAGGCCACGGGCGGCGATGTCGGTCGCCACCAGCACCTTGACGCTGCCATCCTTGAAACCGGCAAGGGCGCGGGTACGGGCACCCTGGCTCTTGTTGCCGTGGATGGCGGCGGCGCTGACGCCGTTCTTGTCGAGGGTCTCGGCAACGCGGTTGGCCATGTGCTTGGTACGGGTGAACACCAGCACCTGCTGCCAGTCGTTGCTGGTGACCAGGTGACTCAGCAGGGCAATCTTGTTGGCCTTGTCGCAGGGGTGTACCAGCTGCTCGATGCGCTCGGCGGTGCTGTTGCGCGGGGTCACTTCGATCACCGCCGGGTTGTCCAGCAGACCGGTGGCCAGCTCGCGAATTTCGTCGGCGAAGGTGGCGGAGAAGAGCAGGTTCTGGCGCTTCTTCGGCAGCAGGGCCAGGATGCGGCGGATGTCGCGGATAAAGCCCATGTCGAGCATGCGGTCCGCTTCGTCCAGTACCAGGATCTCCACTTCGTCGAACTTGACGGCGTTCTGGTTGTAGAGATCCATCAGGCGGCCCGGGCAGGCCACCAGCACGTCCAGACCACGGCGGGTCGCCATCATCTGGGGGTTGATGCTCACGCCGCCAAATACCACGTGGCTGCGGATCGGCAGGTGCTTGCCGTAGTTGCGCACGCTCTCGCCCACCTGGGCGGCCAGCTCGCGGGTCGGGGTCAGCACCAGGGCGCGGATGCGGTTCGGGGAGACCTTGCGCTTGCTTTCAATCAGACGCTGCAGCATCGGCAGGGTGAAACCTGCGGTCTTGCCGGTCCCGGTCTGGGCGGCGGCCATCAGATCACGGCCAGCCAGTACCGCCGGGATCGCTTGTTGCTGAATGGGAGACGGGGTGTCGTAGCCTTGCTCGGCAACGGCACGCAACAAGGGTTCGGCCAGACCGAGGGAAGTAAAACTCATAGTTACCTGCTAGGGATAGGGGCGCCAAAGATCGTGGTGGGGCTCCTCTGCTGAGCCGATGCCATCTCACAGGATCCGGGCCTATAGAGAAAACAACGATTTCCCCGGGGAGCAGAGCAAAGGGGAAAGAATAGAGGCGCAGTCTAACGGAGTTGGCGCACTTAGACGAGGAAAATGTGATGCGCCTCCCAGCACGGCTGGAAATAGGGACGAAGGCAGGACAAAATGGCCCGAATCGCCGTATGTATCAATGCCCCTGCGCAGCCTGCCGGGGACGGCGCGATACACGGAACAGGAGGTTTTGATTGAAACGGAAGTTCACCCCCACCGCCCGGCGCATGCTGGGCCTCGTCCTGCCCCTGCTCTTCGCCCAGCCCCTCGCCGCCAGGGAGACCCTGTCGGTGGCCTGGAGCCACTGGCCCCCTTTCAGTCAAATCGCTGCCGACGGCACCCTCGGCGGACTGGACGTGACCCTGACCCGCCAGATCCTGGGCAAGGCAGGCGTGGAGCCCGCCTTTCGCAACCTCCCCTGGGCCCGGGCCCTCTACCTCATGGAGCGCCAGCAGCTGGACGTGGCCATGGGCGCCCTGAAAACCCCCGAGCGGGAGCGGTTCGCCCGCTTCTCCGCCCCCTATCGGCGCGCCAGCTTCGTGCTGCTGAGCCAGCGCCCGCAGGCCGGGGAGCCCGACGGCTGGCAAGGGCTCACAGAGCTGGCAACCCTCTGCCAGGCCAAGGGGCTTCGACTTGGCAAGCTGCGGGGTACCCGCCCCCTGCCGATGAACGAGGAGTGCCCTGCCCTCGGGCAGGCGAGTGAATACAACAGCGATGACAGGCTGCTCACCCTCTTGCTGGCGCGCCGCCTCGACGGCGTCATCATGGAGTGGCAATACGCCCGCTACCAGCTCGGGGCGAGCAATGCCATCCAGTGTCAGGTGCTCTTGCACCAGCAGCCGGTGCGCCTGATGTTTGCCAAAAAGGCCGTGAACGATGAGGCGCTCGCCCGCATCGATGCCGCCATCGCCACCCTGCCCTCACCGGATCCCGCCTTTGCGCCGCCCCGCTGCCGCCTGGACGCAACCCGGCACCCATCGCTCTCGACGCCATCGGCCCCCTGACGCCGACGCCGGCAAAAAACCATGAAAAAGGCGACCCTGGGGTCGCCTTGTGGTATCTGGTGATCACTCACCTGGCCCGCAGCGTGATCAGCGCAGCTGCGGGGTCTGGGTGTGCACGCCCTGGTTCTGGGCGCGGTGGCGCAGCAGGTGATCCATCAGCACCAGGGCCAGCATGGCCTCGGCGATGGGCACGGCACGGATGCCGACGCAGGGGTCGTGACGCCCCTTGGTGATCATCTCGGTGGCCTCACCGCTGGTGGTGATGGTCTTGCCCGGCACCGTGATGCTGGAGGTAGGCTTGAGGGCCATGCTCACCACGATCTCCTGACCCGACGAAATGCCCCCCAGGATGCCCCCCGCATGATTGCTGGCAAAGCCGGTCGGAGTCATCTCGTCCCGGTGCTCCGAGCCTTTTTGCTCCACCACCGCGAAGCCGTCACCGATCTCCACCCCTTTCACCGCGTTGATGCCCATCATGGCGTGGGCGATGTCGGCGTCGAGGCGGTCGAACACCGGCTCCCCTAGGCCTACCGGCACGTTGCGCGCCACGACGCACACCTTGGCCCCCACGCTGTTTCCCTCTTTCTTGAGGGCACGCATGTATTCATCCAGCGCCTCCAGCTTGCCCGCATCGGGGAAGAAGAAGGGGTTCTGCTCGATCTGGCTCTCGTCGAACCCTTCCGCCTTGATGGGGCCGAGCTGGGAGAGAAAACCCACGATCTCGATGCCGTGCACCTGTTTCAGGTACTTCTTGGCGATGGCGCCCGCCGCGACCCGCATGGCGGTCTCGCGGGCCGAGGAGCGGCCGCCGCCACGGTAGTCACGCTGGCCGTACTTCTGGTGATAGGTGTAGTCGGCGTGGCCGGGTCGGAACAGATCCTTGATCTCGGAGTAGTCCTTGGAGCGCTGATCGGTGTTCTCGATGAGCAGCCCGATGGAGGTGCCCGTGGTCTTGCCCTCGAACACCCCGGAGAGGATCTTCACCTCGTCCGCCTCGCGGCGCTGAGTGGTGTAGCGGGACGTACCGGGCTTGCGCCTGTCCAGATCCCCCTGCAAATCGTCTTCGCTTATCTCCAGCCCCGGCGGGCAGCCGTCGACCACGGCGCCCAGCGCCAGACCGTGGCTCTCGCCGAAAGTGGTGACCCGAAAGAGTTGGCCGAAACTGTTCCCTGCCATGAATGCTCCTTGCTGCTTAGTTCTTGTAAATGGCGAAATGGGCCTGGTACTGCTCGAGCTCTGCGCGGGTCATCACAAAGACGCCGTGGCCGCCGTTTTCGAACTCGACCCAGGTGAAGGGCACCTCGGGGAACTGGGCTTCCAGGTGGATCATGCTGTTGCCCACCTCGACCACCAGCACGCCATCCTCTTTCAGGAAGTCGGCGGCATTGGCCAGCAGACGTTTGGTGAGCTTGAGGCCGTCGGAGCCCGACGCCAGGGCCAGCTCCGGCTCGTGGCGAAACTCCTCCGGCAGATCCGACATGTCCTCGGAGTCCACGTAGGGCGGGTTGGAGACGATGAGATCGTACTTGTCACCGGCCGGCAGATCCCGGAACAGATCGGAGCGAATGGGGATAACCTGCTGCTCCAGCCCGTGATCGTTGATGTTGCGCTCGGCCACGTTGAGGGCATCGACGCTGATGTCGATGGCATCCACTTCCGCATGGGGGAACTCGTGGGCCATGATGATGGCGATGCAGCCGGAGCCGGTGCACAGGTCCATGATCCGGGTCGGTTCGTCTTTCAGGAAGGGGGCGAAGCGGTTGGCCACCATCTCGGCGATGGGGGAGCGCGGAATGAGCACCCGTTCGTCCACGTAGAATTCCCAGCCCGCATACCAGGCCTTGTTGGTCAGGTAAGGCGCCGGAATGCGCTCCTGCACGCGGCGGATGATGAGCTCGGCGATGCGGTGGCGCTCGCTGGTGGTCAGGCGGGAGTGGCGCATGCCCGGATCCACGTCCGGCGGCAGATGTAACGCGGGCAGCACCAGTTGCACGGCCTCATCCCAGGCGTTGTCGGTACCATGTCCGTAGAAGATCCCGGCGTCGTTGAAACGACTCATGGCCCAGCGCAACATGTCCTGGATGGTGTGCATTTCGGCAACCACCTCATCGATAAATATCTTGTCCAAATCCACCTCCAAGTCGAGTAATATCCGGCCCGAGAATTTTATACAGCGAGCAAGACGAGTACCTGATGAAAAATACGCCCTCACTCACAGACGAGGAAAGCCTGCTGTTTCGTGATGCTGTCAAAGGTACCCGGAAAATTAAGCAAGATACCATAAGGGCCTCCTCAAGCCCGGTCAAGCAGAAACGCGAAGTGCGCGAGAGCCGCGAAAAGCTTGGGGTTGACCACTTTTTCAGCGACGAGTACCAGCCCCATCTCGAGGCGGACGGGCCGACCCGTTACGTGCGCGACGACGTGTCAAAATTCGAGCTGAAAAAGCTCAAGCGCGGCAGCTACCCGCCGGAGATTTATCTGGATCTGCACGGCATGAACCAGCACCAGGCCAAGCAGGAGCTGGCGGCCCTGCTCACCCTGTGCCGAAAAGAGAACATCCACGTCGCCTCGGTGATGCACGGCATCGGCAAGCACATCCTCAAGCAGCGCATCCCGAGCTGGCTGGCCCAGCACCCCGCTGTGCGCGCCTTTCACCAGGCGCCGCGGGAGTGGGGGGGCGAGAGCGCCATCCTGGTGCTGCTGGACATCGAGGAGTGACCCCCTTCCACGCCCCGCCTTGCCCCGGGCGAACGCCATAAAAAAACCACCGCCAGCTTGCGGTGGTTTTTTCTTGGCGCCCCGCAGGGGTCAGCCGACGACTTCCATATGGCGCTTGAAGTTATCTAAGATGCTCTGCCACCCCGCCCGCTGCTGTTCGCCGCTGTGCAGGGACTCGGTATCGAACCGCTCCTCCACCCGGGTGCCCCCCTGCTCTGCCACGAACCGCACGCTCACCTCGCGGCCATCGTCCATGACGTAGCCGAGCCCCGTCGGTGCTGTGACCTCGGTGAAGGTCCCCTCGAAATCAAACCCCGTGCTGCCATCCCGCGCCGCCATGTGGTGGCAAAAACGCCCGCCCACCCGCAGGTCCACCCGGCTTTGGGGGCAGTGCCACTGCGGAGAGGCGGCGTTCCACGCCATGATGCTGGCGGGGGTGTTCCAGCCCTGCCACACATCGGCAATCGGCCTGGCAACCCAGACGCTGACGCTTATCTTCATCTCTCTGCTCTTCTGGCTTTCCTGCACGTTTTGCACTGTGGCACTGTCATGCCACGCCGGGCGCATCGGGCTGCGCCAAAAAGTGGGCCACCAGGGCATTGGCATGACCGTGACCCATGGCGTGTTCGTCCTTGAGCCAGGCCACCAGGGCCATGTGTTTGCGCTCCTCCCGCCCTGCCAGCAGGGTCAGCCAGTGGACGATGGGCTGGCCGTATTTCTGCTCGATGGCGGGAAAATAGGAGGCAGGCCCCTTCACCTTCGGTTGTTCATCCATGATGGCTTCTCCTCGGGGTGAGTACAGGCTCAGGGTTTGGGGGCGAACTGCTCGAACACCTGCTGCCCGGTCAGGGTCGGGGTGTCGTTCTTGAGGGCATAGAAGTCGGGCTTCTCGTCGATGAAGATCTGCCCGGTGAGCTCGAACCCCTGATCCTGAAACAGGCCGGCGGAGAGGATGTACTCGTCCGTCGGCAACAGATGGTAGAAAAGATGGGTGCCGCAGGTGGGGCAGAATCCGCGCTCCGCCCACTCCGAC
The DNA here is from genome assembly GCF_017939255.1 of Aeromonas sp. Prich7-2. NCBI lineage: Bacteria > Pseudomonadati > Pseudomonadota > Gammaproteobacteria > Aeromonadales > Aeromonadaceae > Aeromonas > Aeromonas sp. Prich7-2. Next base: position 6,526 of record NZ_JAGKRI010000369.1, on the reverse strand, counting down.
GAGCGGTAGGCCACCGGGGCCATCCCGGTGAACCGCACGCCCTTGCCCCCGTGCACCGCGAACATGGGCCCCCCTGACCAGCGCCGGCACATGGCGCAGTGACACAGGTTGACCTCCTTGTGATCGCCGCTCGACACGGTGATCCCGCCACACAGACAATGTCCTTCCATGATGCCTCCTGAGAGTTGGGGCGACAGACCGGGCGAACGGGTGCTCGCCTTCTTGCCGCACCAGATGAAGTAGCACGGGATCCGGGGGGCGGCAACTGACCATTCCGGAGCCTCACCGCAGGGCTGAGGCTCCCGGAGCGGGAAAATCCCCCTCTTTATTCATCGTGTGAATGACTCAACACATTTCATGCACCGGATAAATAATGGTCAGGTTCCCTCCTGCAAGGCGATGCGATTCCCCTCGCAATCCCGACACTCCGCCACCCGGAGGCTCTCCCCGACCCGGGTGACGGGATAGAGACAGGCCCCGCCCGATGCCAGTGCCCGGGCCATGGCCCCCTCGATGTCAGGCACCCGCAGATAGATCCGGGTGCCATCCAGGCTCGGTACATAGCTCTCCCCCTTCGCCAGGGCGCCGGAGCAGCCCGCCGTGCCACCTTCCAGGGGAAAGAGCGCCATCTCGTTGCCATCGATCTGCACCCGCTCCAGCACCGTCTCGAAGACCCCCTCATAGAAGCGGATGGCTCTCTCCATATCCTGTACCGGAATTTCAAAATGAATGGCGATGTTCATGGTCATCCTCCCTCGGTGTGAATCCGCACTCTATCAGTGCCAAAAGAGGCGCAGCAAGCCAGCGCGGCGATCAACAAGGGAGGCGTGCGGCCTCCCCGGGGTGCTTGCGCTTGTACTGACTATCAGGTCACCGGTGCCCAGGGGTCGCCCTTGCCCGGCTCGTTGCCCTGGGTCCACCACTTGGCCTGATAGATGATCCCCTTGTGGCTCACCTTGTTGCCCGCGGTGTAGACCTTGCCTGCCTCCCAGGCCGGTACCCCGTCCACCAGTGGCGTGCCGGGGTCGACCGGGGCCGGATCCAGCGTGGCCACCACCCGTACCTTGGGCCAGCTGGCGTGGGAGCCGTAGAAGTTGGTCACGCACTTCTCGTAATCCCCCGGCACCAGGGCCGAATAGGCGGTCTGGTACCCCACCAGATCACACTCGAAGGAGTAGCCGCCGGGTCTGTCCGGGTAGTATTTCCAGTTGCCGTCCCAGTTGGTGTAGAGCACGTCGGTGGCGCCGTTGAGGTTGAGACTGCCATAGGGGGTCTGCTGCCAGCAGGTGTTCTTCTCGTCCGCCAGCAGCGGGATCCCGTAGTGGGCCGCGAGCCCCTCCCAGTAGCGGATGCGGTTGACCGGCTGGCCCTTGTTCTTGTTCTGCTCGCCGCACTCGATGCCACCGTTGATGATGTTGATGGTGGTGCCAAAGCCGTAGCCGATGCCCGCCGCCAGCTCACGCTGGGAGGGCACCCAGGTCCGGTCGATGACGTGCAGCATGGCGGGTTTGGGGGCCTGGGGCGTCAGGAAGAACCAGATGGCGGAGGCGAGGTTGAGCCAGGAGTCCGCCACCAGCCCGGGGTTGTTGAGGAGCACAGAGGCGTCGCCGTCGAACATGGCCTCGGAGAAGGCGCCGTAGTTGAAGTGGTAGGAGAGCTGCTTGGCGCCGCGACCGAAATAGCCCTGACCGGTGCTGCAGGGCCAGCGCCGGTTCTGCCAGTCACTCTGGCCACACCCCGTGGTGTAGCCGGTCTGCCCCTCAGACCAGCCCATCTCCCGCACGTGCACCAGGGCCTGTTGCCACTCCTCCAGCCCTAGGGGGTTGTCGGAGACATTCTCCTTGGCAATGTGGCCGCCGGTCTCATGGGCAAAGTGGGCGAAGGCGGTGATGATGGACTTCTTGCAGATGGCGTCCGCATTGCGCCCGTCCGTGTAGTCGCCGCAGAAGGCGGGGAACTTGCCCACCGCCCGCAGGAAGCGCTCGTAGGTGTACTCCGGGGCGGCCATCTGGGTCAGGAACTCCCAGTCCGATTCGGTGAAGACCCGCTCGACCCGCTTGACGTTGTCCGGGTTGCCGGGGGCGCGGGCAACGATGGCCTCCACCACCGAATTGGGCCGGGTGGCCAGGGCGTGGGACCAGATCCCGTACATGGGGTTGGCGGTCTTGGCCTGGGCCGCACTGGCAAGATCCACCGCCGCCATCACATAGCCCCCGCTGTTCTGGGGATCGGGCTGGATTGTCATGGCGCTCTGGCCGGGCAGTGCCCAGACGAGGGCAACCAGGCAGGCGGTACGCGTGAGCATGAACATGGGTAACCATCCTTGTCTTGAAAATGTCAGGGCGAGCATAGGCATCCTGACAACTAAATTCACGACAAGAATTAAGAATTTGGCGAAATTGTGAGCCATGCCTCCCTGCACTCAGATGGCGCTCGTTTGCAGGGGAATCCAGCCCCTGGTCTTGCGGCCGCAGCCATCCGACCTGTCCAGACGCTTGCTCAGATCCCCCCTGCGCGCACCGCCCGGATCAGCAGATTGCGCGGGGTCATGGGTTTGGGACAGAAGGTGCCCACCTCGACCCGGTAGCCCTGCTCCTCGAGGAAAAGGGCGCGATCGAGCAGCAGCCAGATTTCCAGGGGACGGCGAAACAGGTGGCGCACCAGCTCCATGCGGGCGACATCGCCAAAACGCCGCTCCCCCTGTGCCAGCAAGGCGGCGTAGTCGAGCCCCGCGGGCAAGCCCATCCCCTTGCGCTCGGCGGCCCAATGGCAGAAATCCTCGAAGCCCCCGGTCAGCAGGCTCTTTTGCAGGTTGGGCACCGGCAGGTACTCATCCACCCCGCGCACCTGGCGCTGCAGGCAGTCAAAGGCGAGGCGCCACACCACCTCCCGCTCCCGCAACCGGGCGATGCGGGCGCCGCCGGTCACCGTCTCCTGCAGCGGCAGCTTCAAATCGCTCTTGCCAAGGCGCAGGGCACTGGCCCTGGCGGCCCGGGAGAGGGGCGCGTAGTGCTCTCCTCTGATGAGGTGGTAGCAACACGGGGAGAGGGTCACCCCCTGGGCACGCCCCTCGGCCACCCGCGTCAACAGATGGGTGTGCAGATCGCCGCAGGCATGGAGCGCCATGGCGTGATGGTGCGGGGCGATGAGGGCCCCGGACTCGGCGGCAAAGGCATCCGCCTCCACGAACCGCATGTTGGCGCCGTCGCGCGCGGCGAGCCGCCGCCCCTCCTCGCAGAGCGCCCCCTGCCACTCCAGGCTAAGGATCTCCGCGCCACGGTGCAGCGACACCAGGCGCCCCAGATGCCCCTTGCCGGCGCACCACTCCAGATAGGGACCTTGGTGGGGGGGCAGGCAGCCGGTGAAGGCCTCTATCTGCCCCTGCTTGCGTCCCGGCATGTACATCGCCATGGTCCTGGCGCACTGGACGGGCTCTGGGGCGAAAGGGGCAAGCTCGCCGAGGGCCTGCAACTCGGCCCCCGCCGGGATCCAGGGGGCAAGCAGGGTGCAGAGCGCATCCATGTCCCCGTCGAGGTGCGCTATCTCGTCAAGGGTCAGGGCTGCCAGGCACTTCGCAAGGGCTGGCGCCTCGCGGGCAAAGGCGATCCCCAAATGGTGATAGGGCTGGTATTGCCACCAGCGTCGCTCGGCGGTGAGCAAGCAGTCCAGTTGTCGAAAACGGTGGGCCAGCACGGTGAACCTGTCCTTTGGCGCAAAAAGGGAGGCTCATTCTAGCGATCTGCCGTCAAAAAGCACTCGCCTGTGCGCCGCTGGTAGCCTGACAAAAAGCAGGGATTTGTGCTATATTCCGGCCCCTCATTCGCGCAGCCCGCCACGGCGAGCAGCTTTACCCCTATAAACGGAACCCAATCATGACCATCAATGCCATCCTGCAAGCCCGTGCAAATGCCAAATGCGAGCTGTGTGGCGCAGAACATGCGCTGACTGCCTTCCCGGTGCCGCACTCCCCCGCCAGCGACGACGACCACAGCGTGGCCCTCTGCGCCACCTGCCGCGGCCAGCTGGAGCAGCCGGACACCACGGAGGTGAACCACTGGCGCTGCCTGGGTGACAGCATGTGGAGCCAGGTGCCGGCGGTGCAGGTGATGGCCTGGCGCCAGTTGAAGGCCCTCGTCGCCCGGGGCGAGCTCTGGGCCCAGGACATGCTGGACATGATGTACATGGAAGACGAGGTCAAGGCCTGGGCAGACGCCGGCGTGACCAGCGACGCTGACGACAGCGTGCCGACCGTCGACTCCAATGGCGCCGTGCTGGTGGAAGGGGACTCCGTCACCCTGATCAAGGATCTGGACGTCAAGGGCGCGGGCTTCACCGCCAAGCGCGGCACCCTGGTCAAGGGCATTCGCCTGACCAACAACCCGCTGCACATCGAGGGCAAGGTCAACGGCATGCAGATCGTGCTGGTGGCCGCCTACCTGAAGAAGGCCTGATACCGCCCCTTCAAGCCAGAAGCGCCCCCAGGGGCGCTTTTTTGTTGCCTCTGTTTCCTGCCGTTCGGGTGGCACTCGCGGGAAACTGGACTATCCTGCAAACCAGTTCCGCGGTATGCCCCTCCCCTGACTGTCAGTGCGCCAACGGAGAGGGCCTTCCCGGCACGCATGGAAAGACCCCGGGCACCCTGATCCCCATGGCGCCCACGAGACAAGGAGCCGCCCCATGGCCAGCAAGAAAGAGATCAAGAAGAAGATCGCCGCCCGCCAGGCGAAAATCGCCAAGCACGAAAGCAAGATCAAAAAGCTGAAAAAAGCCCTGAAATAGGGGCTGACAACCATTAAAACCGCCTGATGGCGGTTTTTTCATTACTGCGTTGGCCGCAAGGCGCGTCGAGTGGCCATGACTGCCAACCTCCGGCTAGCACCAATACTTCCTGTTCCAACCACAATCCCCTTTCGATCAGATATATAAGGACCTCTTCCAGTTGCTTGCCATGCTCACTCACCACGGGGACCTCCTCCCATGGGATCTTGCCTCTGCTGATCGGTTGCCCCTCCAGACGGCGGATCAGAGTGCGGGCATAGTGATGAACATAGGCCATCAAGGTGTCGGGTAGCCAAAGAGCCAACGGACGACGAAGGGCATGGGCCAGCTCGTTAGCGATATCCAATCCGCGCTGATCCAGATCGCCAAAATGGGCCCAGGGTACGGCAGCCGGCAACAGCGGGAATACCTGACGTGCCAACTTGGTATTGCGGCCAGGCACATAGAGCAACAACTCCCCCACTTGCAGCGGGTAATCCACGAAAGCTCCCTTGTTCTCCACCGTGACCAGTTGCCGCCCCTGCCACTCAATGCCATGTAACTTACTCAAGCAGCGCTCCGGTAAGACCAGCTCTCCCAATAGTGCCAGTTGCGCCCTCATGTCGTGGCGCAGTCCGTCCTGGTCGATGAGTGACAGCGGGCTCAGCGTGCGAAGTCGAATCACTTCATCCTGTGTCAGCGTGATGTCGATAGCATCATTATCTGGATCTATCCCGCTCTTGCTGTCCCCATGCCAGAGGGCATGAAAACTGGCCTGGTTTAGATGTGCGGGCAGGTCCACCCCGAGAGCCCGTATCGTGTCACGCCTGTCCGGCATCACTGGTGCAACCTGTGCCAGCTGTGCTGCGAGATAATTCCTTCCAGCATCGGTCAACACATGACGAGCCCCTCGTCCCACTGGCTTGACTCCACCCACAGCCTGCAGGAGATCTCTCAACTCGCGGCCATGCTTGCTATCGAGTGAATATCCCTGGTTATTAGTGTCTGCCAGCAAGCGGGCACAGAGATCCTGCACACGACGCTCATCAAAAAGTGACATCCTCCCCCCCCTCTTTCATTGCGGTTCCATATGGCCAAGTAGAGGGGATCTTTCTGTCCACAACCGTGACCTGTCTCGCACCAAAGGAAGATCGCTCTTTCAAACCGTCACCCGTCCACAAGCTCGTGGCAGGATGGTCAGCGGTTACGATTGGCAATCCATCGACATCGGTGAAATCAGTATGCTGCGACGCCATCTTAAATGCGAAAGGGGACTCCCTCCGACGTAGGTGGGAGGGGAATTTCGCCGGGGCGTCAGCCCCGCTGGTTTTGAATGTATTGCTTGATCACCTCCAACGGTGCTCCGCCGCAAGAGCCCGCAAAGTAAGAGCGTGACCAGAGTACGGGTTTGCTGTAAGCACCTCTCAAGTCCAGAAATTCATTACGCAGTCGCCTTGATGTGACCGCCTTTAACGAGTTCACCAGTACCGATAGCTGCACCGTTGGCGCGTACTCTATCAGCATGTGAACATGATCAGCCTCTCCGTCACACTCTTTCAGTTCCGCACCAAAATCTCTGCAAACCTCTGCCGCACACTGACCGAAGGATGCGTGATGCAGACCCCCCAATATCGGCTTTCGATACTTGGTGATAAACACCAAATGTACGTGCAAAGCGTAGGCCGCATGGCGTGATTTATTAATTTTAGTGAATTGCATTCTGTCACTCAATCGGGCTTAATAGATATGGCAATAATGCTACACACTG
>NZ_JAGKRI010000368.1:0-30457 GCF_017939255.1 Aeromonas sp. Prich7-2 | reverse complement strand
GAGGTGGTCTACGACCTGTTCCACGTGGTGGCTCGCTATGGCCGAGAGGTGGTGGACCGGGTGCGAGTGGAGCAGGCGAATGCACTGAAAAGCGATAAACCGGCGCGAAAAGTGGTCAAAAGTGCGCGTTGGTTGCTGCTACGTAAATCGAAGCTGAGTGAAAAACAGGATGTGAAGTTGCAGGAGCTGTTGGCGGCGAATCAACCGCTGGCGATGGTGTACGTGCTGAAAGAGGCGTTGAAGGGCATCTGGTATGCGCCGAGCGTGTGGGAAGGATGGCGACGATGGCGGAGCTGGATGCGGCAGGTGAAGGAAAGCGGGCTAGCGCCGCTGCAACGATTTGGTCGAAATTTATCGAAATATATGCGGGGGATCCTGGCGAGTGCAAACTACCCGATGCACACGAGTGTGCTGGAAGGGGTGAACAACAAGATCAAAGTGATAAAGCGTATGGCATATGGATTTAGGGACTCAGAATACTTTTTTCTGAAAATCAAGGCGGCCTTCCCCGGAAAGCCGCGATGAACCATAAAAAAGCCGCCCCGTTGGGGCGGCTGTTGGTTGTACCGTTAACGGTCGGCCTAGCGTTTTCGCAGCAGGCGCAGGGCGTTGGCGGTGACCAGGGCGGTGGCGCCGGTGTCGGCCAGCACCGCAATCCACAGGCCGGTGATGCCGAGCAGGCTGGTGACCAGGAAGATGGCCTTGAGCCCCAGCGCCAGCGCGATGTTCTGGTGGATGTTGGCCAGCGCCGCGCGGGAGAGCCGGATCATGGCGGCAACCCCGCCGAGCTGGTTGTGGGTCAGTGCCGCATCGGCGGTCTCCAGCGCCACGTCGGTGCCGCCTCCCATGGCGATGCCGATGCTCGCCCGCTTCATGGCCGGGGCGTCGTTGATGCCGTCGCCGATCATCGCGACCTTTTGCGTCAGACCGAGCTTGGCGATCTCATCGACCTTGCCCTCCGGCAGCAGGCCGGCGCGCCAGCCCATGCCGAGCTCGGTGGCGATCGCCTCGGCGGCGCGGGGGTTGTCCCCGGTCAGCATGATGCTCTGCAGGCCGAGCTGGTTGAGCTCTTGCAGCGCCGCAGCCGCCTCGGGGCGGATCTGGTCGCGAAGTGCCAGCAGGGCGGCCGGGGCGGCGTCAGGCTGACCGAGCACCACCACTGTCTTGCCTTGCTGCTCCAGGGTGGCGACCCGGGCCTGCATCGCCGCATCCAGGGTGGCGACCCGGCTCGGCGCCAGTAGCTGCCAGAGGGTGCCGTCGATGCGACCTTCCACGCCCATGCCGGGCAGGGCACGCAGCTCCTGGGCTGCCGCCAGGGCAAGACCCCGCTCCCCTGCCGCCGTCACCACGGCGCGGGCCAGCGGGTGGTGGGAGCCCTGTTCGATGGCGGCCGCCAGCGCCAGCAGGTCGGCCTCAGGCTGGCCATTGAGGCTCACCAGTTCGGTCAGCTGCGGCTTGCCCAGGGTCAGGGTGCCGGTCTTGTCAAAGGCCAGGGTATCGATGTGGGCGAGGCGCTCCAGCGCGGCGCCCCCCTTGATGAGGGCCCCCTGGCGGGTGGCTGCCGCCAGCGCCGAGGTGACCGCCGCCGGGGTGGAGATGACCAGGGCGCAGGGGCAACCGATGAGCAGCAGCGCCAGCCCGCGATAGACCCACTCGTCCCAGCTCTGGCCGAAGGCGAGCGGCGGTACCAGCACCACCAGCAGGGCGACCAGCATCATGGCCGGGGTATACCAGCGACTGAAGCGATCGATGAAGCGCTCGATGGGGGCGCGCTGGGTCTCGGCCTCCTCGATGAGGTGCAGGATGCGGTCGATGGCGTTGTTGCCGGGTTCGGACACCACCTCGAGGCGCAGCACCCGATCCGCCGCCAGGCTGCCGGCGGGGACCTTGTCACCCCGGCGGCGCTCCACCGGGATGGATTCGCCGGTCAGGGCGCTCTCGTCAAAAGCGCCGAGGGGATCGAGCAGGCGGGCATCGGCGGCCAGGCGGGCGCCCGGGGCGATTTCGATGATGTCACCGGGGCGCAGCTGGTCGGCAGCGACCTCTTCCCGCACCTCGCCCTCGGCAGTGGTGCGGATGCGCAGCGCCTTGTCGGGCACCAGCGCCATCAGGGCGGTGACCCCGGCGCGGGCGCGGCCGGCGGCGTAGGCTTCCAGATGTTCCCCCAGCATGAACAGCAGCAGCACCATGGCCGCTTCGGCGGTTTCGCCGAGGAAGAGGGCCCCCACGGCGGCGACCGTCATCAGGGTCTCGATGGCGAAGGGGGAGCCGCTTCTGGTCAGTGCCCACGCCTTGCGGGCCACGGGCCACAGCCCCCAGAGGGTGGCTAGGGTAAAGAGCGGCTGACCGATCTGGGCCGGCAACAGGGCCGCCACTCCCATCAGGCCGGCCAGCGACAGGGGCTGCCAATATTTGGCGAGCAGGTTGCTGACTCTCTGCATCAGCGGGCTGCGGCCCGGTTCGCTGCGAGCCGTGTTCTGAGCGCCTCCTTTGAGCTGGAAGCCGGCGGCCAGCACGGCGGCGGTAACGGGATCGGAGGAGAGGCCGGGGGCCAGATCCACCACCAGCTTCTCGGTGGCAAACAGCACCCGAGCCTGCTGTACGCCCTCCACCCGGCTGACGGCGGTCTCTATCTTGCGTGCACAGCTGGGACAATCCATGCCCAGCACCTGCCAGCTATGGCGGCGGCTGTTCTGCTCGGTGCTAGCCAGCGGCGGCTCGGTCGCGGCGGCCGTGTGGGCGTGCCCCTGCTCATGATGATCGTGGTCGTGGTCGTGGGCTGTGTCGGTGGCGCAAGTGCCTCTGGGGGGCTCTTCATCCCCCGGGCCGTCTGCGCCACTTTGCCCCTGATGATCGTGGCGGGTCGGGTTGGCGACGCCACTGGCCTGTGCCCCGTTGTCGCAGCAGTGGCTGGTGTGGCTGTGCCCGGCCTGTGGGGTGGCGGCCTTGCTGACGGCCTTGATGGGGGCAGCGGCGTGTTGATGGCTGCAGCAGGATTTGCTCATGATGCGTTCCTCTTGAGGGATCCCGCCCCTGCGGGATCCTGGATGACTGCGCCGAGTGTAAACCTTGGTGTAAAGTCCAAGGTCAAGCACTCTTCTCCTCCTTGTCCGGGGCCATGACAGTGACCGCTGATCTGCCCCTGGAGCAGGGGGGACGCAAAGGGATGCCAAATCCCTTTCATTAGCGGGTGTTTGTCATCCCGTGGCGGGCCTATACTGGGGACCCTGGATCCCACATCAATCATCAAGGACCTAACATGAGCAATACCGTCACCCTGCAAGGCAACCCCGTCTCCGTCTCCGGCCACTTCCCCGTTGCCGGTGAGCAGGCCAAGCCCTTCTCCCTGGTTGCTGGCGATCTGTCCGATGCGACCCTGGCGACCTTCGCCGGCAAGCGCAAGATCCTGAACATCTTCCCGAGCGTCGACACCCCGACCTGCGCCACTTCCGTGCGCAAGTTCAACGAGCAGGCAAGCGCCCTGAACAACACCGTCGTGCTGTGCATCTCTGCCGACCTGCCGTTCGCCCAGGCCCGTTTCTGCGGCGCCGAGGGTCTGGACAAGGTGGTGAACCTCTCCACCCTGCGCGGTGTCTCCTTCCTGCAGGACTACGGCGTGGCCTTCTCCTCCGGCCCGCTGGTGGGTCTGGCTGCCCGTGCCATCGTGGTACTGGATGAGCACGACAAGGTGCTGCACAGCGAGCTGGTGGCCGAAGTCGCCGACGAGCCGAACTACGCCGCCGCCCTGGCCGTTCTGTAAGTCGCGCCACAGGCTGATTGCCTGACGGCCTGCCCCGTTCACACGGGGCAGGCCGTTTTTATTGCGCTCCCGAACCTTTTACTTATGGGGTGGGTCTGGCTAGACTTCGCCTCCACATCCTCGTTCAGCCTGTATCTGCGATCCCCATGACGTTTGACGAACTCGCCCTTGCCCCCGCCCTGTTGCCCCTGCTGCCCGCAGCGCTGGAAAAACCGACCCCCATTCAGCAGCTAGCCATTCCTGCTGCCTTGTCAGGACGGGATCTGCTTGCCCTGGCCAGGACCGGCAGTGGCAAGACCCTGGCATTCGGCCTGCCGTTGCTGCAGAGGCTGGACGCAGCCAGTGATCGGGTACAGGGATTGGTACTGGTCCCCACCCGGGAGTTGGCAAGCCAGGTGAGCGCCGCCCTGCAGGAGATTGCCGACGGGTTGGGGGTGCGCCTTCTGACCCTGTGTGGCGGGGTGGCCCAGGAGTGGCAGGAGCGGGAACTGGCTCTCGGCCCCCAACTGCTGGTGGCGACCCCCGGACGGTTGCGGGACTTGCTGGCCCAGCAGACGCTGGGGCTGGGTGCCCTGCGCATGCTGGTGCTGGATGAAGCGGATCGCCTGCTGGAGATGGGGTTCTGGCCCGATATCCAGTGGCTGATGAAGGCAATGCCGGAGGCGCGGCAGCAGATGCTCTTCTCCGCCACCTTGCCGGTCGAGCTGGAGAGCCTGGCCTCGGGCCTGCTGCAGGATCCGGTGCGCATCGAGGCCGAGCCGCTCAACAGCCTGGTGAACGACATCGAGGAGCGGCTCTATCTGGTCAACAGGAGCAGCAAGGTGCCTGCGCTGATCGCCCTGCTGGAGGCCGGAGAGTGGCCCCAGGTGCTGGTCTTCATCAGTGCCAGGGACGACGCGGACGGGGTGGCCAAGAAACTCGCCAGGGCTGGCATGACGGTGGCAGCCCTGCACGGAAACAAGGATCAGGCTGCGCGGGAGCAGGCGCTGGCGGATTTCAAGGAGGGCAGGGTGCGGGTGCTGGTGGCCACGGACCTGATGGCGCGCGGCATCCACGTGGAGGCATTGCCCGTGGTGATCAATCTGGATCTGCCGGAGCATGCGCCCGTCTACGTGCATCGTATCGGTCGTACCGCCCGTGCCGGACAGAGCGGTCTGGCCATCTCCCTTACCTGTCACGGGGATGGGGAGGCGCTCGAGGGGATTCGGGCCCTGACCGGTCGCCCCCTGCCCCTGGCGGCGCTGGCAGGTTTCCCGGTGACCGACAAACCCGCCAGCGGGGAGAGCAAACGGGCGCCAAGAGACAAGCAGGCGAACCGTCGCACCCAGGGCAAGCGCAGCATCAAGCAGTTCAAGGGCAAATCCTGAGACGGACTTCTTGCCCCCGGCGGGAGCCTGTCGTCGTGAAGGAGAGGAGAGATCGGCAGCGCGCCCGGGGGCGCGCCAAACTACACGGCAAGGGGATCAGTCGTGGAACTGGTTGATCAGGCGGGAGAGGTTTTGCAGCCGCTCCACCAGCAGGGTGATGCCATCGAGGGCTTGACGGCTGTTGTCCGCGGTGTGGCTCGCCAGTTGGTGGATCTGGTGGATCCCCTGATCCAGGGTGCTGGTGACATCCGCCTGCTGGCTCACCGCCTGGGCTATCTCGTCGCTGGTGTGGGTCACCCGGGCCAGCATCCGGTTGATCTGGTCGAGCACCTCGGCGGTGGCCCCCATGTGCTGCTGACAGAGCACTGATGTCTGGGCCCCCTGCTCCATGCCATCGGACAGTTGCCGGGTGCTCTGTTGCAGCGCCCCTATCATGTCGCTTATCTCGCCGGTGGAACTGCGGGTCTTCTGGGCCAGGGCCCGTATCTCGTCGGCCACCACCGCAAAGCCGCGCCCCTGTTCACCGGCCCGTGCCGCCTCGATGGCCGCATTGAGGGAGAGCAGGTTGGTCTGATCCGCAATCTGCCCGATCACCTCCAGAATGCCGTTGATCTTCTGGCTGTCCTGGGTCAGGCGCGCCAGCACGCCCTGGCTGGCGTCCAGCTCCTGATGAAGCCTGTCGACCGAATCCCGGGTGGTGGCCAGCGCCTGCTGGCCACTGGCGGACACCTGCTGGACCTCGCCCACCAGCGCATTGGCCTGGTGGGCATTGTCAGCCACATCGCGGATGGACTGGCTCATCTGGGTGATGGCCGCCGCCAGTTGCTCGCTCTGGGCCCGCTGCTGTTGCAGGTGAGTGTCTATGGTCTGGATATGCCCCCTGTCATCTTCCGCCGCCTGCAGGATCTGCTGGTTGGTGTCCGCGCTGCGACCTACCACGGCGCGCAGCTCCGCCTTCTTCATGCGCAGCAGCAGTTCAAGGGCGGCCAGGCTGTCCTGACGCCTGGCATAGAGTACCTGGCAAAGGGCGCTGCCCTGCTCCTCGCCCGCCATGGCCAGCAGCCTGGCCAGCCGCCGTTGCAGATGCCAGCCATGCCCCATCTGGGCCAGCAAGCAGAGCAGGGTGATGACTCCCCACCCCGGCTGGCCGGTGACCAGACTGGCCCCCATGCCGAGCAGGGCGGTGCCAGAGAGCAGCAGACACAGCTGCCCCGGCTCCAGGGTCAGCCGGGTCAGCCAGGGCAGTGCCTTGCCGTCACGGATCCGGGCATAGAGCTGCTCTGCCCAGGCGATGTCGTGATCCTGGGGACGGGTGCGGACAGACTGGTATTCGATGATCTGCTGCTGATCGTTGAGAATCGGCGTGACGTAGGCGTTGACCCAGTAGAACTGACCACTCTTGGCGCGGTTCTTTACCAGCCCCATCCAGCTCTTTCCTTGTTGCAGGCGGCGCCACATGTCGGCGAACGCGGCCTTGGGCATGTCGGGGTGGCGGACCAGATTGTGGGGCTCCCCTTCCATTTCGGTCGCGCTGTAGCCCGCCACATCGCAAAAGTGCTGGTTGGCATAAGTGATGTGACTGGCGGGATCCGTGGTCGAGATCAGTGATATGTGATCGGGTAAACGGATCTCCCCTTCGTGCCGGGTTGTGGTCATGTGCGCATCCTGAATGAGCCAAGTAACTGATAAAGTTATTTTTTATTTTTGTGATTGTTACGGCGTCATTGTAGATGCGGACTGTTACACCACCTTGGCTTGGGTCAATAAATCAACACGGGAAAGGCTGAAAAAAGTCGTAGATGGCGGCTCAGCCGCGGGGAGTGAAGTCGTGGATCTCCCCCGTCCTCGGCTTGAAGCGGGGGTCATTGTCTTCTGCGCTGGCGACCCAGGCCATGGCCTGGCAGAAACTCTCCTGCTTGGCGAAGGCATCCCGGGCCTGATCGATGGCTCGTTCGGCATTGCGCCGCTCCATCTTGCTGGCCTTGCGGTCGCTGAACTGCTTCTGCTGGCTCAACATCCATTCGAGGAAGGCTTGGCGGCATTCGGTTTCATCGGCGGCCTTGGCGGGAAGGGCAACAAACAGGGCAATCAGGAGCAGAGCACGCATGGCAGGATCGGATCACGGGGTTGATGAATGAAAAGAGGCGGCATTTTATGCCGGGAACTTGAACAGGAACAGTGCCAGGAGGGGTCAGATGTCCCGACCCCTCCCCGGACTCAGTGTTTGACGAGGTAGAGCTGACGGCTGTAGGCCACGTCTTCCGGGTTGTTGATGGGATACCCCTTGAGCCAGGGCTTGATGAGCCGGGCATTGGTGTACTGGTAGATGGGGGCGATGGGGGCCTCCTTCTGCAAGATGGCCTCGGCCTCATCGAACAGGCGGGCCCGCTCTGCGGGATCCTGACTGTTGGCCGCCTGCGCCAGCAGCTTGTCGTAAGCCGGGTTGGTGAACCGGGCCATGTTGCCGCTGTGGCCCGATCCCCAGAGCCCGAGGAAGGCGGAGGGGTCGTTGTAATCGGCGACCCAGGAGGAGCGGATCACCTCGAACTGGCCGCTTTGACGGCTGTCGAGATAGGTTTTCCACTCCTGGTTGGTGAGCTCGACCCGGGCCCCTAGCTTCTGTTTCCACAGGTTGGCGATGGCCAGCGCCATCTTCTTGTGAATTTCCGCCGTGTTGTAGAGCAGGGTCAGCCTGAGGGGATTGCTTGGGCCGTAGCCCGCTTCTTTCAGCAGGGCTCTGGCACGCTCGTCCAGCGCCTGCTGACTGCTGGTGGAGAGCAGATTGGGCTTGGGGTCGAAGCCGGCGGTCACGTCCGGGGTGAAGTGGTAGGCCGGTTTCTCCCCGGTGCCCAGCACCTTGTCGGCAATCAGGCCCCTGTCGATGGTATAGGAGAGCGCCTGGCGCACCCGCACATCATTGAGGGGCGGGCGCTGGGTGTTGAAGGCGTAGTAGTAGGTGCCGAGCTGTTCCGGGGTATAGACCTCCCCCGGGATCTGGGCCATCAGGCTCTGGTACTGCTCCTTGGGGAAGGATTCGGTGATGTGCAGATCCCCGGCCAGATAGCGGTGGGTGGCGGCGCTCTCCTGGTTGATGGGCACGAAGGTGACGCGGGTCAGCACCGTGTGGGCGCGATCCCAGTAGTAGGGATTGGGCGTCAGCTCCAGTTTCTCGTTCACCACCCGGTGACTCAACACGAAGGCGCCGTTGCCCACCAGCTTGCCGGGCTGGGTCCACTGGTTGCCATATTGCTCCATGCTGGCCTGGTGCAGGGGCGACAGGCTGGGGTGGGTCAGCAGGCTCAGGAAATAGGGCACCGGCTGGGAGAGGGTCACCTTCAGGGTATGGTCATCGACGGCCTCCACCCCGAGCGCATCGGGGGCCAGCCTGCCTGCCACTATGTCGTCCACCTTGTCGAAGCGGGCAAGCTGGGCGAACCAGGCGAAAGTGGCGGCTTCCCTGGGGTCAACCAGCTTGCGCCAACCATAGACGAAGTCGGCGGCGCGCACGGGGTCGCCGTTGGACCAGCGGGCATCCGGCCTCAGGTGGAAGGTGAATGTCTGGTTCCCCTCGTTGTCCCAGCGGGATGCCACCCCGGGCAGCACCTTGCCGTCCGGCCCCTGGGTCAGCAGCCCCTCGTAAAGGTCCCTGAGGACCTGCAGCTCCGGCAGTCCCACCAGCTTGAGGGGGCTCAGGCTCGCCGGTTCATCCTTGAGATGACGGACGACGGCCTGTTCAGCGGCGAGTGGGGTACCGGGCGGCACATCGGCGGCCTGGACGCAGGCACAGCCCAGCAGGGCCAGCAGGGGGCTCCATCCTTTCATGGTGAATCCTTCAAAATGTGTGAAGCGAGGAGAAAACTCGGCGAGAATGCATCGCCGGCAGATGGGAAATCATGATATCCCCTTTGCTGGTCAGACCGCCAGCATGAGTCCCATGATATCCGATGCGGCTGTCAACGAGGGGGCGCCGTGAGCGCCAGGAAAAGGAGAAAGTGATGAGAGCATGGATCTTGTTGGCCTGCGTGCTGAGCCAGGGCGCCTGGGCGTTGTCCCCGTGCGAGAAGAGCAGCCCGGTGGGAAGCTGGTGCGAAGTGAACATAGAGGCGCTGCACCCCACCCAGGGCGGCGTCGGTCAGTTGCAGGTGGATACCACAGCCCGGGAGCTGGCGGACAAGAGCGAGAAGCAGCTCGACAAGCTGATGAAAAAGAAAGAGATCCCTATCGTCATCGCGCCGGATGGGGGTTACTGGCTGGTGGACAGGCACCACCTGACCAAGGCGCTGTGGCAGCAGGGGGTGAAGCAGGTCAGGGTCAAGGTGATTGCACGGTTGCAGGACAGGGCCAATTTCTGGAGCCAGATGCAGAACAACCACTGGGCCTGGCTCAAGGATGAACGGGGTCAACCCCTGACTCCCGAGCAGTTGCCCGGTCATATCGGTGAATTGCCGGATTATCCCTACCGCACCCTGGCGGGGCTGTTGCAGGATGCGGGCTACTTCAGCAAGAAGGATCAGGTCTACTTCGTCGAGTTTGCCTGGGCCAGCTGGCTCGGCCAGCAGATGGCCTGGCAGCCGATCGATGAGGTCAACCTCGCGGATCGCCTCGCCGAAGCCAAACGGCTGGCGTGCAGCAGCAAGGCGGCGGATCTGCCTGGTTACCCCGGCAAGCAGTGTCGCGTCAATCAGCCCAGAACGGCGGGTTGAGGGATCCTGCACAAAGGGTCTGGTTGATATTTGTTCTCGATTGGCCATGATACAGACTCCACTCGTGTCGGCAAAGGAGAGGAACATGGAACATCAGAACTGGCAACGTTACATGCTGGAGGCGGAGAATGCCCTTGGCATGGGAGCTCTGGGCACGGCGATCTGCCTCTATCAGCAGGCCCTGGGGGAAGTGTATGAGCTGGCCTCCGGGGATCTGGACGAACTGGCCAGCATGCGGGTCGCCACCTGTCACCGCATGGCCGACTTCTGGCGTGCCATGGAAGAGCCCGCCTATGAACTGCGCTACCTCAAGCTCGCCTCCGAGCTGGTCACTGCCCTGGTGCCCCAGTGCCCCAACCGGGAGTGCGAATCTCTCATCAGCGAGCTGGGCTGCTGCCGCGCCGCCCTGCTCTCCTTCTTGAAGCGCCACCCCAATCCGGAGATCGCCCGGCTTATCCAGGTGCAGGACAGGGTGCAAGGCTGCGAGTTGATAGGCCGGTTCCGTCTCAACTGAGTTCAGCGCCGTTTTTGCAGCTTGCTGGCGATGCGGCTTTGCGCCTCTTCCCCTTGCAGGGCCTGGGCGAAGGCGCGCGCTTCCAGGTCGATGACGAAATGCACCGCCTGTTTGAGCTCCTGCTTGAGCAGCGCCTTGCTCTTCTGGAGCGCCATCGGCGGCTTGGCCGCCAGTTTCAGCCCTTGCTCCCGAGCGAAGGGGAGCAGGTCCGCCGGGGCCAGCACCCGGTTGGCGAGCCCGAGACGCAGCGCCTCTTCTCCATCTATGGCCTCTGCCAGCAGCAACAGCTCCGCCGCCTTGAGGTGACCTACGGCGCGTGGCAGCAGCAGGCTGGCGGCAAACTCCGGCACCAGTCCCAGCTCGACGAAAGGCAGCTGCAGCCGGGCGTTGTCAGCCAGATAGACCAGGTCGCAGTGCAGCAGCAGGGTAGTGCCGATGCCGACTGCCGGGCCGCCCACGGCGGCGATCACCGGTTTGGGGAAGTCGGCCAGGGTGTGCAGAAATTGCAGGATGGGATCGTCCGGCTCAAGGGCGTGCTTGCCAACAAAGTCGTCCAGATCGTTGCCGGCGGTGAAGCACTCCGCCTGGCCCTGCAACAGCAGCACATGGACCTCTTCGTCCCAGGCGGCCTGGCGCAGTGCGTCGGTCAGCGCCAGATACGTCTCCGTGTTGAGGGCATTGCGCTTTTCCGGTCGATTGAAGGTCAGGGTGAGCAAGCCGTCCTGCTGTTCGGCCAGAATTGTGAGGGCCATGTCTGAATCCTTGTTGTCGGGGGCTGCCAAAAGCTTGCCACAGGGGTAAGCTTTGTCTCGTTTAACAACATCATAAAAGGATTTCAACCATGTTTAAACGTGCGTTTTATTCCACCATGGCACTGCTTCTGGCCGCCCCGGCCCTGGCCAAGGTCGACGCGGTCGATGGTTATGTGCGCCTGCTGCCCCCTGGCTCGCCGAACACGGCGGCGTTCATGGTGCTCAGGAACGATGGGGACAAACCGGTGAAACTGGTGGCGGGAGCGTCCCCTGAGGCGGGCCGTGTCGAGCTGCACACCCATTTGCACGAGAACGGCGTCATGAAGATGCGCCAGGTGGAGAGCATCGAGATCCCGGCCAAGGGGGAGGCCGTGCTCAAGCCCGGCAGCCTGCACATCATGTTGTTCGACATCCATACCCTGGCCCAGGGCACGCCCTTCCCGCTGACCCTGACCCTGGACGATGGTCAGACGCTGTCACTGAGCCTGCCCGTGAAGCCGGTCGAACCCATGAAAGGGATGAAGCACTGACATTTATGGACGCTTGTTCAGCTTTTTACTCTAGGTATTCCTTGCCCAGCGGGTAAAATGATGGCCTTTCCAGTCCAAAATGGAGCGAAGTGATGAAGAAGACCCTGATTGCCGGCACTGTGATGGCTCTGCTCAGCCATGGGGCCATGGCCGCCAATGACTGGCGTTTTGCGGCGGGTGCCGATCTGTGGAATGCCCAGGGAAGTGGCCAGGTCAGCAGCGTGGGTGCCGATGGCAGCTACGACGAGAACTACAACTGGAGCGGCTACCTGCAACTGGAGCACGGCATCCTGCTGCTGCCCAACGCCAAGTTTGAAATGTCCGACTTCAGCAGCAGCGGTGGCAGCTTCAACAACGATCTGCTGGCTTACGACCTGAGCCTCTACTATCGCCTGTTCAACAACGATCTGTTCCAGATCGATCTGGGTCTGACCGGTCGTCGCTACGACGGTGATTTCAACACCCAGCACTACTCCTATGACAAGGATGTGCTGATGGCCTACACCGGGGGTGAAGTACGCATCCCGGGGACCGGCTTTGCGGCGTTTGGCGATATGCGGGTGCAGGATGCCGACAACTACGACTACCGTCTGGGCGGCTCCTACAAGTTCTCTTCCGTGCCGCTCAAGATCCGCGCCGGCTGGCGTGAGGCCGAGATGGACTTCGATCGCGTCGATCAGACCATCGACGGCTGGTTCATCGGTGGTGAATTCACCTTCTGATCTCCCTGAGGAGCACACATGGGCCACATCATAGTGACTGGCGCGGGGTCCGGACTGGGCCGCGCCCTGACCATAGGGCTGGTTGAACGCGGCCATCAGGTTTCCATGATGGGTCGCCGTTACCAGAAACTGCAGGAGCAGGAAGAGCTGCTCGGCAAGGCGGTGATCGGCATTGCCGCCGATCTGGCGCACCACGAAGAGGTGGATGTCGCCTTTGCCGCTGCGGTGGAGTGGGGCGGCCTGCCCGACATGGTGATCCACTGTGCCGGTGTCGGCGAGTTCGGCCCGGTGGGTGTCTACACCGCCGAGCAGATCCGCCGGGTGGTGGAGAGCAATCTCATCTCCACCATACTGGTGGCCCAGCAGACGGTGCGCCTCATCGGTGACAAGGGCGGCGTGCTGGCGAATGTGCTCTCCTCTGCCGCCCAGACCGGCAAGGCCAACGAGAGCCTCTATTGCGCCTCCAAATGGGGCATGCGCGGCTTTCTCGAATCCTTGCGGGCCGAGCTGAAGAGTGCTCCCCTGCGACTGGTGAACCTCTATCCGAGCGGGATCCGCAGCGAGTTCTGGGAGAATTCGGATCACGTGGATTCGAGTGGCTTCATGACGCCGGAAGACGCTGCAGCCTACATGCTGGATGCGCTGGCCGCGAGAAGCAGCTGCCATGTGACCGACCTCTTTATCGGTCGCAATGCCTGAAGCGCCGTGAACCTGCCCCGTCGCCAGATGACAAGGAAACAAAAAGCGCGCCATTTGGCGCGCTTTTTCATTGATGTGCAGTGCTAAATTATCTGCTTGCCTGCCTCTCTTTACGCCGGGCCATCATGGATTTGAAGGCGGGTAAATTCAGTGCCGACATGGCATGGATGATTGATGATGCATGTCGGCACATATTATTTCCGAGTCGCATATTCCCGCAGGAAGGATGGAATCACCTGTTTTGGCTTCTTGCCAAGGGTCAGCAGCAATTCAAAGTCCGGGTCGATAATGCCATGTCGACACGCCAGCTCTTCCAACAAGGCAAGCCAGAGGTGGGCCGTCACCTCTGCATCCGCCAGGGCACGGTGAAACACCCCGTCATTGGGCAGACTCCGGTATTGCACCAGGGTACCCAGCTTGTGATCCGGGGCATCGGGAAACAGGCGCCTCGATAGCAGCAGGGAACAGGCGAACTGGCCGCGGTATTGCGCCGGCAATCGCTCTATTTCCGCATCCAGAAAGCGCTTGTCGAAGGAGGCGTTGTGGGCGACCAGATTGTCATCACCGATAAAGTCGACGAAATCCGCCATCACCTCGTTACAGGGGGGAGCCTGTTTCAGCATGGCATTGCTGATCCCGGTATATTGCTCGATGAAGCTGCTCACGTTGAAGCCCGGATTCATCAATGCCGAGAAACGCTCACTGATATGGCCATCCTTGATTCTGACGGCACCGACCTCGATGGCTCTATCCCCTTGTCCGGGTGAAAGCCCTGTGGTCTCGAAGTCGAGCACGACAACGGTATTGGCTGAGGCGATGGACATAACTTCTCGGGCAAGCTGGGTAAAGAGCGCCAGTCTAGGAAATCAGCCGTGCCGTGTACAGGGCAATGCAGTTATCTCATTGGTTCACGCTGGAGACGCATTTTTGTGCATCATGGCTGAGAGCCATATAAAAAGCCCCGAGTGCCGTGGCACTCGGGGCTTTCCTATGAAAAGCGAAAGGCGGTGTCGGCGTTATCAGCGACCCAGCTTGGCCTTGAGCA
This sequence comes from Aeromonas sp. Prich7-2, assembly GCF_017939255.1. Taxonomy (NCBI): domain Bacteria; kingdom Pseudomonadati; phylum Pseudomonadota; class Gammaproteobacteria; order Aeromonadales; family Aeromonadaceae; genus Aeromonas; species Aeromonas sp. Prich7-2. Next base: position 16,365 of record NZ_JAGKRI010000368.1, on the reverse strand, counting down.
TGGCAACGATCTCTTTGATCGCCACTTCCTGCTTCTCGCCGGAGCGGCGGCACTTGTACTCCACCACGCCGTTGTCCAGACCACGGTCACCGATGACGATGGCGTGGGGCACACCGATCAGCTCCATGTCGGCGAACATCACACCCGGGCGCTCTTTACGGTCGTCGAACAGCACGTCCACCCCGGCGGCTTTGAGCTCGGCGTAGAACTGCTGTGCCTGCAGGGCGACGCGCTCGGATTTGTGCATGTTCATCGGCACGATGGCCACTTCGAACGGGGCGATGGCATCCGGCCAGATGATGCCGTACTGGTCGTTGTTCTGCTCGATGGCGGCAGCCACCAGACGGGAAACCCCGATACCGTAGCAACCCATCTCCATGGTGACGGACTTGCCGCCTTCGTTCAGCACGCTCGCCTTCATCGCTTCGGAGTACTTGGTGCCCAACTGGAAGATGTGGCCCACTTCGATACCGCGCTTGAGCAGCAGCTTGCCCTGGCCGCACGGGCTCGGGTCGCCTTCTACCACGTTGCGCAGGTCGGCAACCTCAAAAGAGGTGATGTCGCGATCCCAGTTGGCGCCGGTCAGGTGGAAGCCGGTCTCGTTGGCGCCGCAGACGAAGTCCGCCAGATGGGCGGCGCTGCGATCGACGATGATGCGACCGGCAAAGTCGACCGGGCCGATGGAACCGGCATCGCAACCGGCGGCCGCTTTGATCTGCTCGTCGTTGGCGAAGGTCAGCGGGTTAGCCACGCCAGAAAGCTTCTCGGCCTTGATTTCGTTCAGCTCGTGGTCGCCACGCAGTACCAGGGCGATGACGGCCTGTTTGCCGTGCTCGTCTTCCTCGGCCAGTACCAGCAGGGTCTTGGCGATGGCGGTCGGCGCCACGTTCAGGAAAGCGGCTACTTCATCGATGGTGTGGACGGCCGGGGTAGCCACCTTGGTCAGGGCTTTGGTTGCGGCAGCGCGCTCGCCAGCCGGTGCCAGGGCTTCGGCCATCTCGATGTTGGCGGCGTAATCGGATGTATCGGAGAAGGCGATCAAGTCTTCACCGCTCTCAGCCAGCACCTGGAATTCGTGGGAGCCGGTGCCCCCGATGGAGCCGGTATCGGCCTGCACCGGGCGGAAGTTCAGACCCATGCGAGTGAAGGCGGTGCAGTAGGCCGCGTGCATCTTCTCATAGGTATCGACCAGGGAGGCCTTGTCGATGTGGAAGGAGTAGGCATCCTTCATCAGGAATTCGCGGCCACGCATCACGCCGAAACGGGGGCGCACTTCATCGCGGAACTTGGTCTGGATCTGGTAGAGGTTGAGCGGCAGTTGCTTGTAGCTGTTCACTTCGTAACGGACCAGCGCGGTGATCACCTCTTCGTGGGTCGGACCCAGCACGAAGGGGCGGTTGTGACGGTCGGTCAGGCGGCACAGCTCGGGGCCGTAGTCATCCCAGCGGCCGGACTCCTGCCACAGCTCGGCGGGCTGTACCACCGGCATGGACACTTCGACGGCACCCGCATTGTTCATCTCTTCGCGGACGATGTTTTCAATCTTCTTCAGGACCCGCAGGCCGGTCGGCAGCCAGGCGTACATGCCGGAAGCGAGTTTGCGGATCATCCCGGCGCGCAGCATCAGCTGGTGGCTGACAACTTCAGCGTCGGAGGGGGTTTCCTTGAGAGTGGAAAGCAGATATTGGCTGGTACGCATCGCGGTAGACCTTCGCTAGTTCGGGCGGCTTGGCCCTGGAAAATTTCAAGTGCGGAATTTTAACAGGCGAAGCCCCCCGGCCCAAGGGCTAAATTCAGCGGCGCTGGGGGGAGGGCGGGGGCCTTGCTCCGCCCGCACTAGACCCGAAATTGCGACAGCAACTGCTGTTGCTGCTGGCTGGCCTGATGGAGGGAGGAGGCCAGTTGCAGGCACTCCTGGGCTTCCTGTTCGCCCGTCTGGGCTTGCAGGCTGATATCCGAAACCTTGCCCGTGGTGTGCCCCAGGGTGTGGGAGAGCTGGCTGGTCGCCTCTGCCACCTGTTGCACCATGTCGGCGAGCTGATCGATGGCCTCTTCTACCTTGAACAGGATCTGTTTGGTGTTGTCGGAGTCCGCCATACCCGATTCCACGGTTTTCAGGTTGCGTTGCATCATCAGATAGGCCTGCTCTGTCTGCTGCTGGATGCTGTTGATCACGTCCGTTATCTCGGCGCTGGAGGTGGCGGTGCGATTGGCCAGGGTGCGCACCTCGTCGGCCACCACGGCAAAACCGCGCCCCATCTCGCCCGCCCGGGCGGCTTCGATGGCGGCATTGAGTGCCAGCAGGTTGGTCTGCTCCGAGATATTGCTGATGGTGGAGATGATCTGGCCAATCTGCCCTGCCTGCTCCTTGAGGGCGTTGATGGCGGTGGCACATTCACCCACCTCCATGACCACCCGCTGCATGCCGGCGGTGGCGGAGGAGACATACTGGCTGCTTTGCGTGGTGAGCTGGCGCACCTCGTTGGCGTTGTGTGCCGCCAGGTTGCAGTTGTCCGAGATGGTGGTGGCCACCTGCACCATCCGCTCGCTGTCGTGGTGCAGCGCCTGGGCATGCGCTGCGGTCTGGCGGCTGCTCTGGCTGATGGCCTGGACCCGGTTGACCGAGGTGTGCACGTGCTGGTTGATGTGCCGGTTGTTGTCCATGGTGGCGCTGATCATCTTCTGCAGCTTCTCGATGAAGCGATCCACGCTGCCGGCCAGGGAACCAATCTCGTCGTCGCGTGAGAGGTTGATGCGGGCATTGAGATCTCCCTCCCCGGCGGCGATGTCCTGCATGCGCTTGTCGACCTGGAGTAGCGGGCGAACAATGGTGCGAACCAGCCAGAAGCCGCAGCAGGTGACGATCAGCAGGCTGAGCAGCAAGCCCCCCAGGATGAGTCCCTTGGTGTAGTCGATGATGGCGTTGAGCTGGTGAACCTGATCCTCGACGGTGGCGTCCCCCTGGGCCTCGACCTCGACCAGAGCCAGCCTGAGCTGGTCGGCACTGTGCTCGTAACGGGCCAGCTGGTTCTGATAAGCGCTCAGGGCTGTGGTCCATTCACGGATCAGGCGGGCATTGTCGGCTTGCAGGGCGCGATACTGGGTGGAGAGCATTTGGCCTGCAAACTCCCCGTCACCGGGCACATCGAACTGGCCGGTTGCCAGCATGCCGTCAACCGCGTCCTGATAGAAGCGGGTGGCTTGTGCCAGCTCGGCCTGGATGGCAGGAGTAGGGCCTTCGCTCTGCATCTTCTCCAGCGCATAGAGCTGGCGCAAGAATCCGATGTTGGCCTCCATGCCGCCATCGGCCGCCTGCCAGCGGGTCGCGAGGCCGCCGTTCCAGCTGATGGCCTGATCCGGTGAGCGGGTGAGGCTCTCGACGGCCTCGTCACCGATCACCTCCAGCCTGGTCGAGAGGCGTGACATGCGTTCAGAACTGGCACGCAGCGCCTCATCGGCGCTCGTGAAGGTGCGATAGAGAGTCAGCAGCTGTGCCTGCTCTTGCTGATAGGTCTGCTCATGCTGCTTCAGCGTGGTGATGGCTGCCGCATCGATGAGCCCGCCTTGCTCCACCCGGCGCAAAGCGTCGCTGGCCGCCTCTTTTGCCCGTTGCAGCTCCGGTGCGTCGAGGGGGATCCCCGAGAGCATCTTCTGGATATAGAGCGACTGGTTGCCGAGTTCGATGGAGCCCTCCATGGCACCATCTGCCGTCTGCCAGGCGGCACCCAGGACGTAGGAGAGCAGATCAGCCAGCCGCTGGCTGCCATACCAGCCGATCGCCCCCATGCCCAGGGTGCAGCCGAGCAGAATGGTGAGTCCGAGGTTGGATGTGGTGACGATTTTCATGATTCAAGCCTTCCCTGGTGCCGAACAAGACCATTTCAGTGTTCAATCAATGACGAAGATGTGCCATCCCCGATGGAAAATAAAGTGACAGACAGTGTTCTGAACGAGGGAAATGGCCGGGTATGAAGAGCTGGTCATCCCATGATCTGCATGGACCTATGCTGGATACTTATCCAGTTATTCTTTATGCTATGACCCAATTTGCGAGAGTCTGCGTGGCGAGGAAAAGAACATGATCGGTCGCTTGAGAGGCGTCATCATCGAGAAGCAACCCCCCGAGGTGTTGCTGGAAGTCGGAGGGGTGGGATATGAGGTTCATATGCCCATGAGCTGCTTCTATGATCTGCCCGAACTCGGGAAGGAGGCCGTCATTCACACCCACTTCGTGGTGCGTGAAGATGCCCAGCTGCTCTACGGCTTCAACCACAAACAGGAGCGGGCGCTGTTTCGCGAGCTGATCAAGACCAACGGGGTCGGCCCCAAGCTGGCACTGGCCATTCTCTCCGGCATGACGGCCACCCAGTTTGTGATGAGCGTCGAGCGCGAGGAGATAAGCTCCCTGGTCAAGTTGCCCGGCGTGGGCAAGAAGACCGCCGAGCGCCTGGTGGTGGAGATGAAAGACCGCCTCAAGGGCTGGGTCAGCCACGATCTCTTCTCCCCGGCCGAAATCACCCTGCCCGCGAAAGAGAGCCCGCTGCGTGCCCCGGATGCGAGCGAGGAGGCGGCCAGTGCACTGGTGGCCCTCGGCTACAAGCCGCAGCAGGCCAGCCAGATCGTCAGCAAGGTGGCCGCCGACGGCATGTCGGTAGAGGAGATCATTCGTGAATCCCTGCGCAGCCTGGTGTGAGGTAGACAATGATTGAAGCGGATCGCCTCATCTCGGCCGGTGCCGCCCGTGAGGACGAGATCATCGATCGGGCCATCCGGCCCAGAAAGCTGGCCGATTACACCGGACAGGATCATGTCTGCGATCAGATGGAGATCTTCATCGAGGCCGCCCGCCAGCGCGGGGAGGCCCTCGATCATCTGCTGATCTTCGGGCCTCCCGGCCTTGGCAAGACCACGCTGGCCAACATCGTCGCCAACGAGATGGGGGTCAACATCAAGACCACCTCGGGCCCCGTGCTGGAGAAGGCCGGCGATCTGGCGGCGCTCCTCACCAACCTGGAACCGAACGATGTACTCTTCATCGACGAGATCCACCGTCTCAGCCCGGTGGTGGAGGAGGTGCTCTATCCGGCCATGGAGGACTACCAGCTCGACATCATGATAGGGGAGGGGCCAGCGGCCCGCTCCATCAAGCTCGATCTCCCTCCCTTCACCCTGATCGGTGCCACCACCCGGGCCGGCTCCCTCACCAGCCCCCTGCGTGACCGGTTTGGCATCGTGCAGCGCCTCGAGTTTTACAACGTCAAGGACCTGACCGACATCGTCTCTCGCAGCGCCCGCTGCCTCGGGCTCGACATGACGGAAGACGGCGCTCTCGAGGTAGCCCGTCGCTCCCGGGGGACACCGCGGATTGCTAACCGTTTGTTAAGGCGGGTACGGGATTTTGCCCAGGTGAAGTCTGACGGGCGAATTGACGGACCCATTGCGGCCCGTGCCATGGACATGCTGGATGTGGACAACGAAGGTTTCGACTTCATGGATCGCAAGCTATTGTTGGCCGTCATCGACAAGTTTATGGGGGGGCCCGTCGGGCTCGACAACCTGGCCGCCGCCATCGGTGAGGAGAAGGACACCATAGAAGACGTGCTGGAACCTTATCTGATCCAGCAAGGCTATCTGCAACGTACACCCAGAGGGCGGATCGCAACTCAGAGAGCCTACGCACACTTTGGCCTGGAACGACCGGCAGATCAGTAGACGTTGCGATATGAACCAAAAAGCCGCCCTTGAGGCGGCTTTTTGTTTTGCAGGCAAAAAAAAGCCCACGGCACAGGCGGTGGGCAAAGACAATTCAGGATGGATGTTCACAGACAGTGAGCGCGTCTGCAGACCGGTCGGGAAAAAACAGAGGAGCCGTCGCGAGGCTTCAGAGTCGGTTCATTTGATAGAGTTGAACGAAAGAAAGCTTGTAGTAACGGATGGTCTTGGCAACAAACTTTTTCATCATTAATCCCAACAAACAGGTTCGAAATGTTCATCGAATACGTACCGGGAACCCGGAATGACCGGCCTGTATTCAGAGGTATGCCCTCACTGCGAGGCGCATTGTAGGAGCTCTTTACGGGTGGGACAAACAAGAAAATCTATGGGCTTCTGATTAGATAAACTAATGATTTTGGTAGGAGTGCCAATCCGCATAAACATGTGTTTTTACTGGGTTTAAATTGATTTTTGGATGAGCCTGGCCATTTATTGAAATAATCGAGACGCGAGGGCTTTATTTCCGTGGTTGCGTATTTGTTTAACAGAATTAAAACTATTTTGGTTGGTCATAAAATTGATTTAAATCAATCATTTACGACTTATCGTTTTTTGTGATGAAGCTCCCATAATTAATGGGGAAAGCCCTATAAGTTACCTTGAAAAAACATGTATTGAGGGTGGTTTTACATTGATTTCAATCAAATAAAGGTGATATAAAACAGCGATCATTATAGGCGGGAATAGAACCCTGGTTATTGTTTATTAGATGTTAAACATTAGCTTTTTTTGTTCCTGTATATTGCCTTGTTGTTAATGTGGTGGCAGTCGAATCCGGTCAGTCCGCGAGGGGTGACCGACCGTTCGGGGACTTCCAATGGAAGCTTTGTCCTTAAAACTTAAAATAGCCGTGCCAATAATCGGTGAGGAAACATCATGATTGCTGAGCATGTGGTAGACCTATCGCGGTTCCAATTTGCTGCGACGGCCCTTTATCACTTCCTGTTTGTACCCTTGACGCTGGGGATGGCCTTCATCCTGGCGATCATGGAGTCTGTCTATGTGATGACCAACAACACAGTGTACCGGGACATGACCAAGTTCTGGGGCAAGTTGTTTGGTATCAACTTTGCCCTCGGGGTTACCACCGGGCTCACCATGGAGTTTCAGTTCGGTACCAACTGGGCTTACTACTCCCACTATGTCGGCGACATCTTCGGGGCCCCGCTGGCCATCGAAGGCTTGATGGCCTTCTTCCTGGAGTCCACCTTCGTCGGTATGTTCTTCTTCGGTTGGGATCGTCTCAGCAAGCGCCAGCACCTGGCGGCTACCTGGCTGATGGCGCTCGGGACCAACCTCTCCGCACTGTGGATCCTGGTCGCCAACGGCTGGATGCAGAACCCGGTGGGTGCCGAGTTCAACTTCGAATCCATGCGCATGGAGATGGTGAGCTTCGCCGACCTGGTGTTCAACCCGGTTGCACAGGTCAAGTTCGTCCACACCGTGGCGGCAGGCTATACCACGGGCGCCATGTTCGTGCTCGGGATCTCCTCCTATTACCTGCTGAAGAATCGTGATGTGGCGTTCGCTCGTCGCTCCTTCGCCATCGCGGCCGCGTTCGGCATGGCCTCCATCCTCTCCGTGCTGGTGCTGGGTGACGAGTCCGGCTACGAGACCGGGGAAGTGCAGAAGGTGAAACTGGCGGCCATCGAGGCCGAGTGGAACACGGAGCCGGCTCCGGCATCCTTCACCCTGTTCGGGATCCCGAATCAGGAGGAGATGCGCACCGACTACGCCATCAAGATCCCCTATGCCCTCGGCATCATCGCCACCCGTTCCCTCGACGGTCAGGTGACTGGTCTCAAGGATCTCAAGAGCGAGCATGAGCTGCGCGTGCGCAACGGCATGACCGCCTACGACCTGCTGACCAAGCTGCAATCCGGTGACAAGTCCGACGATACCCGCGCCCGCTTCGACGAAGTGAAGCAGGATCTGGGCTACGGTCTGCTGCTCAAGCGTTACACCCCCAACGTGACCGACGCCACCGACGAGCAGATCAAGGCCGCCGTGGATGACTCCATCCCGCAGGTACTGCCGCTGTTCTTCGCCTTCCGCATCATGGTCGCCTGCGGCATCCTGATGCTGGTGCTGATCGGTCTGGCCTTCTATGACAGCACCCGCCACAAGATCGGCGAGCGCAAGTGGCTGCTCAAGGCGCTGCTGTACGGCATTCCGCTGCCCTGGATCGCCATCGAGGCGGGCTGGTTTGTCGCTGAATATGGTCGTCAACCCTGGACCATCGCCGAGATGCTGCCGACTTATGTCTCTGCATCCAACATTCCTGCGTCCGAGATCTGGTTCTCTCTGATCGGGATCTTCCTGTTCTACACAGTACTGCTGATCATCGAGATGTACCTGATGTTCAAGTATGCGCGCCTGGGCCCAAGCAGCCTGAAGACGGGCAAGTACCACTTCGAACAGAGCAAGGCATAAGGAGAGTGACCCATGTTTGATTACGAACTGTTGCGTCTGGTCTGGTGGGTGCTGGTCGGCGTGCTGCTGATCGGGTTTGCCATCACCGACGGTTTCGATATGGGGGTGGGTGCCCTGCTCCCCTTCGTCGGCAAGAAGGATGTGGAGCGTCGCGTGATGCTCAACACCATGGGGCCGCACTGGGAAGGCAACCAGGTCTGGCTGGTGACCGCCGGTGGCGCCCTGTTCGCCGCCTGGCCCATGGTCTATGCGGCGGCCTTCTCCGGCTTCTACATCGCCATGATCCTGACCCTGATGGCGCTGTTCTTCCGTCCGGTCGGCTTCAAGTACCGCTCCCTGCAGGAAGATGCCAAGTGGCGCTCCAACTGGGACTGGGCTCTGTTTGCCGGTAGCGCCATTCCCCCTGTCATCTTCGGGGTGGCGTTCGGCAACCTGCTGCAAGGTGTACCGTTCAGCTTCAACCAGTTCCTGATGATGACCTATCACGGCAACTTCTTCGGTCTGCTCAATCCGTTCGGTCTGCTGGCCGGTCTGGTGAGCCTCTTCATGATCATCACTCAGGGTGCAACCTGGCTGATGATGAAGACCGAAGGTGAAGTGCTGGCGCGCTCTCGCACCGCCGCCATGATCTTCTCCCTGCTGACCCTGGTGCTGTTCGCCCTGGCCGGTGTCTGGGTGAGCGGCATGGATGGTTATGTGATTGTGGGCTCCGTCGCCACCGACGCCGTCACCAACCCCCTTCACAAGGAAGTGGTGGTGCAGGCCGGTGCCTGGATGCAGAACTACAACCTCTATCCCTGGATGATTGCCGCACCCGTGCTGGGTCTGGTGATGTGTCTGCTGACCGCCGTGGCGGCCAAGCTGGACAAGGGTTGGGTGGCGTTCCTGTTCTCCTCCCTGGCCATCGCCGGCATCATCCTGACCGCGGGCTTCTCCATGTTCCCGTTCGTGATGCCTTCGAGCCTCGAGCCGTCCCAGAGCCTGACCATGTGGGATTCCACCGCCTCCTTCAACACCCTCAAGGTGATGACGGTAGTCGCAGTCGTCTTCGTGCCGACCGTGCTGGCTTACACCATCTGGACCTACATCAAGATGTTCGGCCGGGTGAGTAACAAGCACATCGAAGACAACCAACAATCGCTCTACTAAGAAGGTGCCCTGATATGTGGTATTTCACCTGGATCCTGGGGCTGCTGCTGGCCTGTGCGTTTGGGATTATCAATGCGCTCTGGCTGGAGCACACCGAGAACCTGGATCGTCAGATTGATGAAGACAAGTGACAGGCTCGCCCGGCTGGCCGCTCCTCTGGAGCGCCAGCCATGGCAAGGTCTGATGCTGCTGGCGGCGGCCCTGCTGGCTGTCGCCATCTTGCAGGCGCCCAACCTGGTCGCGGCCAACACCAGTGAGCACGGCCTCTGGCTTGCGCCCTGGCTGATGTGGGCGGTCTGTTGCGGTGTCATGCATGGACTGGGGTTTCACCCGCGCAGCCTGGTGGGTCGCGTGCTGTTCTTCCCCTGGCTCGCCCTGCCCAGCCTGCTCTGCGGGCTCTGGCTGACCAGCAGCTACTACCTGCCATAAATGATGAAGGAGGTCGGCATGAGCCCACCTCCTTCTTTTTTTGAGGGGCGTGCCGCCGCCCGGTCAGAGCGACAGAACCTCGCTCGTCACGCCGCTCGCAGCCACTTCTCTTGTCCGCTTTTCTTGTGATGCTGACAGCCCTGTGGTCTTCGGCCTGTCGGCGCTGCTGCACGCCATAAAAAACAGGGAGAGAGGGGATTTCCCTGTCTCCCCCTGCTTCTTTCCTATTCAGCCCTGCGCTATGATAGCCCCCCATCTGACTGTCGAATGGATCACAGATTTTTATGGGGGAAGTCTCTGAGTTTCCGGTGCGTGTCTACTACGAAGACACGGATGCCGGAGGCATCGTCTACAACGCCAATTATCTCAAGTTTATGGAACGGGCCCGCACCGAATTCCTGCGCGCAGGCGGCATCGAACAGGATGTCCTGCTGCAGGCGGGGATCGCGTTTGTGGTGAGTCGCACCGAAATCGACTTCCGCGCGGCGGCCCGCTTCAATGAACTGCTGACCGTAATGACGCAAGTAACTGAAGTGAAACGCGCTTCCATGCGTTTTTCACAGCAGATCCTGGCGGCTGATGGACGGCTGATCACTCAGGCCATGGTACAGATCGCCTGTGTCAGTCATCCGCAAATGAAACCTGTTGCAATACCTGAAAAAATCAAGGGAGTGCTGTTAAGTGCACGCTGAAATTTCGTTTATTGGCCTGTTCTGGCAAGCCAGTCTGTTGGTGAAACTGGTCATGATGACCCTGATGGGCATGTCGGTCGTCTCCTGGGCGCTGATCATACAGCGCTCCAAGGCCATCAAGGCGGCCAACCTCGCTTCGGAGCAGTTTGAAGACAGATTCTGGTCCGGGGTCGACCTCAATCGTCTCTACCAGGAGTCCTCCTCCCGTCGTGACGACATCGAAGGCATGGAAGACATCTTCTACTCCGGCTTCAAGGAGTATGCCCGCCTGCTCAAGGCCGGTGCCCGCGGTCAGGATGCGGTGATGGACGGTACCTATCGCGCCATGCGCGTCTCCCTGTCCCGAGCAGTGGACGATCTCGAGTCCAACCTGCCGGTCTTGGCGACCATCGGCTCCATCAGCCCCTATATCGGTCTGTTCGGTACCGTCTGGGGGATCATGAACGCCTTTATCGCTCTGGGTCAGGTTCAGCAGGCGACCCTGCAGATGGTGGCACCGGGTATCGCGGAGGCGCTGATCGCCACCGCCATGGGTCTGTTTGCCGCCATCCCGGCCGTTATCTTCTACAACCGCTTCACCAACAAGGTCGAACGGCTGGAAAACGCCTACGCCAACTTCATGGACGAGTTCACCACCATTCTGAATCGCCAAATCGCACAGCAGGGTGAGAAGTAATGCAAACCTATCAGCGGCTCAAACGCAAAAAGGTCGCCGAGATCAACGTGGTGCCCTATATCGACGTCATGCTGGTGCTGCTCATCATCTTCATGGCGGTCACGCCCGTGATCACGCAGGGGGTCAAGGTCGACCTGCCCCAGGCGGAGTCCGAGCAGTTGCCGGAAGACTCCAAGCCGCCTTTCATCGTCAGCGTCAATACCGAGGGTGAGTACGTCATCAAGGCCGGCGAGGCGGATGACGAACCCGTACCGAGCGGCACACCAGAGGCGATGCAGCAGTACATCACCGAGAAGGCTATGGGCTATCTGGCCATCAACCAGAACGCGCCTGTGGTGGTCGCCGGTGACAAGTCCGTGCGCTACGAGGAGGTGATCCTGCTGATGGTGGCCCTCAAGAAAGCCGGTGTGCCTCAGGTTGGTCTGATGACGGATCCGGTGAACTGACGGAGATGGATGTGAAGCGTGGTATTTCCGGTTATCTCGTCGCGTCGCTGCTGCTGCATCTGATCATCGGCATCATCCTGCTGGTCGGTGTCGACTTCAGTAAACCCAAGCGCCCCGAGTCCAAGGGACAGATCGTCAATGCGGTCATGATGGACAGCGAAATGCTGGAGCAGCAGATGCAGCAGGTCCAGCAGCAGAAGCAGGCCCAGCCCAAGGCTGCACAGCAGCAGAAGGACAAGGAAGACGCTGAGCGCGTCAAACGCGAGCTGGCACAGGAGCAGGAGCGTCTGCGTATCGCCGAGACCAAGCGCAAGCAGGCCGAAGAGGCGACCCGCAAGGCCGAAGCCGACAAGCAGAAGAAAGAGGCTGAACAGAAGCAGGCGGAAGAGAAGGCCCAGAAAGCCGAGGAAGCCCGCAAGCTGGAAGAGCAGAAGACCAAGAAGGCCGAAGCCGAACGCAAGGCGGCGGAAGAGGCCAAGGCGCTGGCGCTCAAGAAGAAAAAAGAAGAGCTGGAGAAGAAGCAGGCTGAAGAGAAGGCAAAGGCGGAAGAGGCCAAGGCCAAGAAAGCGGAAGCCGAGAAGAAGGCCAAGGCCGAAGCCGAGAAAAAGGCGAAGGCGGAAGCCGAGAAGAAAGCCAAGGCCGAGGCCGAGAAGAAGGCGAAGGAAGAGGCTGACAAGAAGGCAAAAGCTGACGCAGAGAAGAAGGCGAAGGCCGAGGCCGACAGAAAGGCCAAGATTGAGGCGGAGCGCAAGCGCAAGGCGGCCGAAGAGGCCAAGTTGCAAAAAGAGATGGAAGCCATGATGGAGCAGCAGCTGGCCGCCGAGGCCAATGCGCGCAGTCAGGCAGCATCGGCAGCCGCCAAGGGCGAAGTCGACAAGTATGCCGCCCTCATCAAGGCCACGGTCGAGCGCTACATGATTTTGGATCCCACCATGCGGGGCAAAACATGTACTATCGGTGTCAAGTTGGCCAGTAGCGGCTTCGTCATCTCGGTGGACAACGGTCAGGGTGATCCGGCGGTCTGTCGCTCCGGCAAGGCGGCGGTTCTGAAGGCCAACCAGTTGCCGGTGCCGAAGGATCCGGCGGCATTCGAATTGATGAAGGATCTACGCCTTCAGCTAGCGCCAACGATTTAAGAGAGTGTTTCTGCTTTGATTGGCAAGGGTTGTTGATCAGAGAACTGAGTCTCAAATTGGAACTGAGAGTTTAAGCCATGATAAGAAAAGTGTTTTTTGCTTTGGTTGGCTGTTTGTTGCTGGGCCAGAGTGCTCAGGCGGCCTTGGACATCGTCATCACCGGCGGTATCGACAGTGCGCGCCCCATCGCCATCGCCCCCTTCAAGTGGGAGGGCAATGGCCAGTTGCCGCAGGATATCGCGGAAGTGGTCTCCAACGACCTGATGCGCAGCGGCAAGTTCAAGCCGCTGGCTCGTGGCCAGATGCCGCAGACGCCGAGCACCAGCGGCGAGATCAACTTCGCACCCTGGGCTTCCCAGGGGGTCGAAGCCGTGGTGGTCGGCTCCATCGCCGCCGTGGGTGATGGTACCTACAAGATCAACTTCGAGCTGGTCGACGTCCTGAAAGGCCAGCTGGCCAAGACCCAGGGCGGTGAAGCGAACGGTTACATCCTGGACAGCCGCATGGCGACCATCCCGGGTGCCCAGATGCGCCAGTTTGCCCACCGCATCTCCGACATCGTCTACGAGCGTCTGACCGGTGAGCGTGGCGCCTTCCTGACTCGTCTGGCCTATGTCTCCGTGCAGCAGGGCACCCAGTTCCCGTATCAGCTGCGGATCTCCGACTACGACGGCTACAACGAGAAGACCCTGCTGCGCTCCCGTGAACCCCTGATGTCCCCGGCCTGGTCGCCGGATGGCAGCAAGCTGGCTTACGTGAGCTTCGAGAACCAGAAGTCCGAGATCTATGTGCAGGACATCTACACCCAGCAGCGCAGTCTGATCACCAGCTTCCGTGGCATCAACGGTGCGCCGGAGTGGTCTCCAGATGGTCGTCGTTTGGCTATTGTTCTGTCCAAAGATGGGCAGCCTGACATCTATGTCGTTGATGTTGCTAGCAAGCAACTCACCCGAGTCACAAATAACCGTACCATCGACACCGAACCCTCCTGGATGCCGGACGGTCAAACTTTGCTGTTCACCTCTGAACGTGGTGGCAAACCCCAGATTTATAGCGTAAATTTGGCGACTGGCATGACTCGCCGGATGACCTGGGAAGGGGATTCCAACCAGGGGGCATCCATCACACCGGACGGCAAGTCCATGGTGATGGTGACCCGGGTTCAGGGACAATATCGCATCGCTCGCCAGGATATGGAAAATGGAGCCATGCTGGTACTGACCCAGAGTGCTCTGGATGAATCGCCAAGTGTGGCTCCCAATGGCAGCATGATCATTTATGCCACCATCTATCAGGGTCGTAAGAGTCTTGCATTGGTGTCGACCGACGGTCGCTTCAAGGCAGTGCTTCCGACCAGTAGCGGTGAAATTCGTGCACCAGCTTGGTCGCCCTTCTTGAATTGATAAAAATCGATTGTTTTTTGTTTTGTTATAAAGGTTTAAGGAAATAGCATGCAACTCAATAAACTGCTCAAGGGTCTGGCCATCGCACTGCCACTGTTCACCCTGGCTGCCTGTAGCTCCTCTTCCGACTCCGACGCCGCTGGCGCCGAGTCCGGCATGACCGACGGCATGGGCGGTGTACAAACCGGCGGCGCCAACGGCATGTTGTCCCCGGAAGAGCAGATGCGTCAGAAGTTCGAAGCGCTGCAACGCGACAACGTGATCTACTTCCCGTACGATGGTTACGACATTCAGGGTCAGTACGCCGACCTGCTGGATGCCCACGCCAGCTACCTGCGTGAACGTCCGAGCGTCAAGGTACTGATCGAAGGCCACGCCGACGAGCGCGGTACGCCGGAATACAACATCGCGCTGGGTGAGCGTCGTGCCAAGGCTGTTGCCAAGTATCTGCAAACCCTGGGTGTGCAGGCCGAGCAGCTCTCCATCGTCAGCTATGGCGAAGAGAAGCCGCTGGATCTGTCCCACACCGAGGAAGCCTTTGCCAAGAACCGCCGTGCGGTCCTGGTTTACTAAGGTTTGAGTCGAACGAAGTTCGTTTATATGCAAGCGGCCATTTCGATGGCCGTTTTATTTGCACTAAACGTCAAGGTTTGATCCGAATGAAATCTGTATCAGCGAGCGACTATGCGCTGGCCGTTTTATTTGCACTAAACGCTAAGGTTTGATCCGAATGAAATCTGTGTACAAGCAAGCTGGTGTTGCGCTGGCCGTGTTGGTTGCTTTGAATGCGCAAGCGGCAGCACCCGTGAGCGATCTGAGCGGGGATTCTGGCAGCAGCGGCGTAGTGCTGAGCGGCAACAATGGTGCCATCGTACCGACCGGCAGCCTGGAAGACCGGGTTGCTCTGCTGGAGCGTACCCTCAACGCCCGTCTGCGTCTGCAGGCCGAACTGCAGCAACAGGTCGACTCCCTGCAAGGGGAGGTCTCCGAGCTGCGTGGTCAGCTGGAACAGCAGACCTACCAGATGGAGCAGTCCCAGGAGCGCCAGCGCCAACTCTACCAAGAGCTCGACAAGGTGGCCAACAGCCAGCCTGCCGCCGCGCCCGCAACACCTGCTGCAGGTGCTGCAACGCCTCCTGCCGCGGCTGCCAACTACTCCACCAACCAGGATGAGAACCAGGCCTACGACGCAGCCGTGAACATGGTGCTCAAGGAGAAGAACTACGACAAGGCCATTCCTGCCTTCGAAGGGTTCATCAAGCAGTTCCCGAACTCCAGCTATGTTCCCAATGCCCACTACTGGCTCGGCCAGCTGATGTTCAACAAGGGTGACAGGGCGGGGGCCGCGAGCCAGTTTTCCACGGTGGCGAACAAATACAGCAAGTCACCCAAGCGGGCCGATGCCCTGCTGAAACTCGGCATGCTCGCCCAGCTTGACGGCAAGAAAGCAGAGGCCAAGGCCTTCTATGAGCAGGTGATCAAGGGTTACCCCAACACCTCGCCGGCCCAGCTGGCCAAACAGAGTCTGGCCAAGCTGTGACATTGCTGCATGTCACTGTTTTCGTAACACTCTTGTAAATACCGCCGTGCTTTGTATGCGCAGTGAACAATCAGATTTAATTTAAGATTTTTCTATTGCGCCAGGATGATAAATCCGTAATATAGGCCGCCGTCAGAGCCGGAGCAGTAATGCAGTCGGCACTGGTCGTGGTGAGGGTCGTTAGCTCAGTCGGTAGAGCAGTTGACTTTTAATCAATTGGTCGCTGGTTCGAATCCAGCACGACCCACCATTTCTTCACAGCAGGTGAAGACAATATTCCCAGGTCGTTTAGCTCAGCTGGGAGAGCACCTCCCTTACAAGGAGGGGGTCACTGGTTCGAGCCCAGTAACGACCACCATGTTGTAACACTGGCCGCCACATGCGGTTCGTGAAAGGTTCAGGATGTGGGTCGTTAGCTCAGTCGGTAGAGCAGTTGACTCTTAATCAATTGGTCGTAGGTTCGAACCCTACACGACCCACCACTCTGAACATTGAATCCCAGGTCGTTTAGCTCAGCTGGGAGAGCACCTCCCTTACAAGGAGGGGGTCACTGGTTCGAGCCCAGTAACGACCACCATGCTTTAAAAAATGATTTCGATGGGTCGTTAGCTCAGTCGGTAGAGCAGTTGACTTTTAATCAATTGGTCGCTGGTTCGAATCCAGCACGACCCACCATCATTTCAGTC
>NZ_JAGKRI010000069.1:0-15276 GCF_017939255.1 Aeromonas sp. Prich7-2 | reverse complement strand
GACTCAAACTTTCCGGGAGGACAGGCGTGAATGAAGTCGAGAGCTTGGTCGATACGCATAAAAAAATCCGAAACCCAACAAGGAGTTTCGGATTCTTACACAGCCTGAGGATCGGTCAATGGATCCTTAACTGATCGGCATTACGGACACTGTCCGGCCTTTTTGCATCTTCTGACTCATGCCCTGGCCACAAACCAGGGATTGAGGATATCAGGCTTGTTGTAGCAAAGCGGCGAACCATCGAGCTGGGTGACGCTGCCCCCCGCCCCTTCCAGTACCGCCTGAGCTGCCCCCGTATCCCACTCGCAGGTCGGAGCGAGCCGCGGGTAAAGCTCGGCCTCCCCCTCGGCAATGATGCAAAACTTGAGAGAGCTGCCCATGGAAACCAGCTCGATCTCGCCCCGCTCCAGTTCGCCAAAACGGGCCAGATACTCGAGGGTTTCCTGCGACAGGTGATTGCGACTGCCCACCACGCGCCACACTTGCCCAGCGTCATGAGGGCGGGTCTGGATGGCCTCGTGCCTGCCATCGGCCACACACCAGGCGCCAATCCCCTTGCCCCCATACCAGAGCTTGTCCAGTACCGGTGCATAGACCAGCCCCCAGCGCGGGGTCCCCTGTTCAATCAGGGCGATATTCACCGTGAACTCGCCGTTGCGGGAGACAAACTCCTTGGTGCCATCCAAAGGATCCACCAGCCAGTAGCGGGACCAGCCGAGTCGCGCAGCCATCACCTCCGGGGAGGACTCTTCCGACAACACCGGGATATCGGGAGTGAGACTCGCCAGCGCCTGAACGATCACCTCGTGGGCCCCCTTGTCCGCCGCCGTCAGCGGGCTCTCGTCCTGCTTGTACTCCACCGCAAAGGGCTGTCTATAGATGGACATGATGGCCTCACCGGCGGCGCGGGCGATGGGCTCCAGTTCGGAAATGGCGGGTAGATACATGGAAAAGAGTTCTCGCTCAAAGGGTTGGTCAGTGTAACCGAGTGAGTATCTTCGGCTTATAGCCGTTTGCACTGACTTATACAGTGTCAAAACTGACAGACAAAAAGTGGCGCAACACAGCTAATGATAAATGTGGCACTAACGCCACATAAGGACATGACGATATGAACAAGAAAACCCTGATCGCCGCACTGCTGCTGGGCTGCCTCCCCCTGTTGAGCCAACCTCTGCTGGCCGCCGACAAGGCGGCGACCAAGCCTGTGGCCACCACCCAAGTCAAGGAGAGCGGCAAGATCAATCTCAATACCGCCAGTGCCGGCGAGCTCACCGCCCTGAAGGGCATTGGCGAGAAGAAGGCACAGGCCATCATCGACCACAGAGAGAAGCAGGGCAAGTTCACCTCCGTCGATCAACTGGCGGACGTCAGTGGCATCGGATCGGCCACGCTGGAAGCAAACCGGGACATGATTATCGTCAAGTAACCGGTTTGAATCCCTATCATCCCGAGGGCAGCCTGTGGCTGCCCTATTTTTCTTCGGGTATCATGAGCCCACTTTGTATCTTCGGACTCACTCCATGAAAAAGACACCGCTCGTTGTTCGCAAGGCCGTTCTCCCCGTTGCCGGCCTGGGTACCCGCATGCTGCCCGCCACCAAGGCCATCCCCAAGGAGATGCTGCCCGTGGTCGACAAGCCGCTGATCCAGTATGTGGTGCGCGAAGCCATCGCCGCCGGCATCAAGGAGATCATCCTGGTGACCCATTCAAGCAAGAACTCCATCGAGAACCACTTCGACAAGAGCTTCGAGCTGGAGGCGACCCTGGAGAAGCGGGTCAAGCGCCAACTGCTGGAAGAGGTTCAGCACATCTGTCCCAAAGACGTGACTATCATGCACGTGCGTCAAGGGGAAGCAAAAGGCCTGGGCCATGCAGTACTGTGTGCCCGCCCCCTCATCGGGGATCAACCCTTCGCCGTGCTGCTGCCGGATGTGCTCATCGACGAGGTGGCCAGCGATCTGAAGCAGGACAACCTGGCGGAGATGGTGCATCTGTTCGCAGAGGAGCAGATCAGCCAGATCATGGTGGAAGCCGTCCCCGAGAGCGAAGTGGACAAATACGGCATCGCCGACATCAAGGGGGAGGCCCTGAGCGAAGGCATGTCCCTGCCGATGCAGGCCATCGTCGAGAAGCCACCCCGGGATGAAGCCCCGTCCAACCTGGCCGTGGTCGGTCGCTATGTGCTCTCGGCCAATATCTGGCCCTTGCTGGAAAAAACCCCGGCCGGTGCCGGCGACGAGATCCAGCTGACCGATGCCATCGCCATGCTGATGGAAAAGGAGCAGGTCAATGCCTACTTCATGAAGGGACGCAGCCACGATTGCGGCAGCAAGCTCGGTTATATGAAGGCCAATGTGGAATACGCCGTGCGCCATCGGGAACTCAGCAAAGATTTCACCAGCTGGCTGAAACAGTTTGCCAAAGAGCTGTAATCTCTGAATATTTACAAGATAAGCAGTATAAAAAACTGGGCATCATTCGATGCCCTTTTTCATTTTATAAACAAATATTCAACCATTGATAGATAAAATATCGCTAAATCATAATATTGTAATTTAAAGTCGCTTGTTCTATAAGGATTAAGGCTTGTTCCTAGCCCTTGCATAAAATTTCTAAAAAAATATAAGACACAGGTGGAAGTTCCAATGAATAACCCGTCCAAAGGGACCTTTTTAGGTCACCCTAAAGGGCTTTTTTTGCTCTTTAGTACCGAACTGTGGGAGAGATTCTCCTATTACGGCATGCGTGCCGTGCTCGTCCTCTATCTGACCGACCTGACCGCCAACGGTGGCATGGGCTGGACCCAGGCCGACGCCCTCAAGCTGTACGGCATCTATACCGGTCTGGTCTACATCACCCCCATCATCGGCGGCTGGCTCGCTGATACCTTCCTGGGCCAGCGCCGTGCCATCCTGTTCGGTGCCGTGCTGATGGCCGCCGGCCAGTTTACCCTGGCACTGCCTCACGCCATGTTCCCTGACATGGTCAACACCGTCTTCTATGCCGGCCTTGGCTTGCTGATCGTGGGCAACGGCCTGTTCAAACCGAACATCTCCACCATGGTGGGCGACCTGTATAAAGAAGGGGATCACCGTCGTGACGGCGCCTTCACCATCTTCTACATGGGCATCAACCTGGGCTCCCTGCTGGCCGGCGTGATCTGCGGCGCCGCCGCCACCGCCTATGGCTGGCAAGCCGCCTTCGTCAGCGCCGGTATCGGCATGCTGCTCTCCCTGGTCGTGCAGGCCACCATGGCCCAGCGTTTCCTTGGCGACATCGGCCGTGTGCCCGCCGCCCAGCGTGCCGCCCTGCAGCGCTCCAAGGAGCAAAAAGCGCCCCTGACCAAACAGGAAGTGGATCGCATCAAGGTGATCCTGGTACTGGGCCTGTTCACCATCATCTTCTGGGCCGGCTTCGAGCAGGCCGGTGGTCTGATGAACCTGTATGCCCAGGAGTATACCGACCGCATGATCGGCAGCTTCGAAGTGCCGACCGCCTGGTTCCAGTCCCTGAACCCCTTCTTCATCATCACCCTGGCCCCTGTCGTGGCCGCCATCTGGATCAAGCTCGGCAAGAAAGAGCCGAACTCCCCGGTGAAATTCGCCATGGGCCTGCTGTTCCTGGCCGTCGGCTTCCTGTTCATGATCGGTGCCGTGCTGGAGCAAGGTGGTGATCAGGCTGTCAAGACCTCCATGTTCTGGCTGGTCGGTGCCTACCTGTTCCATACCCTGGGCGAGCTCTGCCTCTCTCCCATCGGTCTCTCCATGGTGACCAAGCTGGCTCCGCTGCGCCTGGCCTCCCTGATGATGGGTGCCTGGTTCGGTTTCGTGGCCCTGGCCAACTATGCCGCCGGCTTCATCGGCTCCTTCGTCGGCGAATCCGGCGCCATGGCCATCTTCGGTGGCATCGCACTGGCCGCCGTGATCAGCGCCCTCATCCTGCTGACCATGGCCAACCGCCTGGTCTACTGGATGCACGGTGCCGAAGGCCCGGCCAAAGAGCCCGAAGAACAAGAGCAGAAACTGCAGTCTGCGACCGTTTGACCGGTCAGGACAGCAGAGACCAAACAGGGCGCCCATGGGCGCCCTGTTTGCATGTGTTCACTTCACGGCGTCAGTGGTGACGAACCTGCATCGTCAGGGCGCTGCCGCTGTCACTGCGAAACTGCAGATCAAAGGGCTCGTGCCAGCTTCGCCTGTGCAACGTGTAGCGACTGCTGCGCATCAAGCCGAGCGGCAACCCCCCTGCACGCATCAACCAGTGAGGTGAGGTGAGCCCGGCATTTGCAAAAAGCAGCCCATCCTCCTGATCGAACAGCAGGGCCGCCATGGCAAAGGAGTGACGCAGGCCCGACTCCAGCAGTTGTAGATTGAGGTAATCCAGCAATCGGTGTGGCTGGGTCAACAGCAGGCTCTCTTGTTGCTGGTATTGGCGATAGGGGCCGTTCATCAGGGATCGCACCAAGGCACCACAGAAGGCCGCATCCACACCGAGGATGGGCAATTCCATCACCAGTACCAGCAGCTTGTCGTCCAGTTTGAAGGTATCCGGGATGAAGAGATTGCCCATGCCGGCAAAGGTGACCTGCCAGGGCCCCCACTCCTGCATGCCAGGGGGGGCCAACCAGGCGAGCAGCCGGCTGCTCGCCAGATCGTGGCCACGGAAGAAGTCGATGTGTTCCATCAGCTCCAGTTGCTGGCTCTGATGCCCGAGGTTTGTCAGGCATTGCTCGATGCTGCGGCGGATCTGCTCATAGTCATTCACCGGTTTGATGAAGAAGTCCCTGGCCCCCGCCCGCAGCGCACGCTCGATCGCAGCCATCTGATCCTGACCGGAGATGACGATGACGGGCACCTGTGGATAGCGGGCGGTGAGGCAGGCAATAACCTCATGGCCATCCATGTTCGGCATGTTCAGATCACACAACACCACATCGGGGTGATAGAGCGCTGCGGCAGAGAGCCCCTCAATCCCGTCTTCTGCCTGAAAGACGCAGGCCCCGTCGTGCTCGAGATAAGATACCAGTGAGTGGCGAAAAACCGCTTCGTCTTCTACCACCAAGATCCGTAGTCCGGCTTTTGACATCTTGACAAAGCTCTTATTAGTCAAATGGTTATTTGAGCATTAAGACTAGATCATGGGCGCTGGATACCGCCACACAATATTGTCGAGCAGCGAGCCGGGCTGGCCTTGGTATCTGCCAAGCGTTTGAAATGGTCCGACTATTTTGCTTGCACCCTTGCGCAGAGATGATCAGCAACCGTCGCCCGGCAGCCGTTCTCTCGCAGGTCGGCACCATGAATTGTATGAGGCACCGCCATGAGGGATAATGCCCTCCACTCCAGATCGTGAAGCAGACCATGACGCCAGCCGAATACAGCGCCCTCGCCCATCCCAGACTCTCCCATCCGGCCCGCAGCCTCTATACCCTGCAACTGCGCCGCTTGGTGCTGGAAAATCGGCTGGCCCGACTCAACTATCCCGAGCTTGGCCGGGCACTGGCTGTCGTCGATCCGGGCAATCCCGGTGGTTTCAGCTATCAGGTCAACGCTCGCCAGCTGACCGAGCTGCTCGACGAGCTGATGGAGGCCGAACTGCTTCAGGTCGAGGCCCAGGCTGACAGTGAGCACTACCACCAGTGCCCTTTCCAGTTGCCGTTGCTGAGCCAGCGGGTGCGCAGCCCCCTGCCGGCACGCCCGTTCCAGATGCACCTGCAGTGGCGTCCGGACGAAGAACTGCCTGCTCTCGCACGCCTGTGCGGGGTGATCGATGCCAGCTACAGCGAAGAGGATCTCGGGGAGTTCATCGCCTACTGGCTCGGCCGCCCCGAGGTGTTCGACTCCCAGCACCAGTGGATGTTGAAATTTATTCGGGCCATCAAGAGTCGGCGCTACGCCCGCCGCCCGGCAACCGTGGTCACCGGGTACCAGCAGGTCGCGCAAGCCCCGGTAGAGGCTGGCCCGAGCCGCCGGGCGCAAGAGATGATCGATGAGGCCAAACGGCTGGCACAAGCTCAGGAGCCGGAGAATGATTGATACCAGGCGGCCACGAAGTGCACTATTGACCCCCTGCCCATCCAGCCACAGCCCTAGCAGAAGGAGAATTCCATGACAGATCCGCACGACCCGATGCGCCAGGCACTGGAAGAGATCGAGGCCAAACGCCAGAAAATCGCCAAGGCGAGACAGGAGCAACGGGCTCATGATCCCGAGCTCAAGCGTCACGTCAGCAGCCTGCAGCAACGTATTCTCCGACTGCGGGCCGCAACCGGCGGCAGCCAGTACGACTACGAGACCCTGCGCAAGGAGTACGACGCCAAGGCCAATGCCGAAGTGCGCGAGTTGCAGAAGGCCGCCCGCCAGGAGCGGATCCAGAAGCTGATCGCCCAGGCCGACCTCAATCCGGACTGGATCTTCGACAAGATGGATTCCGGTGACCCGGCCCTGCAATACCCCATCGAGACAGCCCGCTACTTCATCAGCGGTTTCGAGCACTGGGAGAAGAGCGGCGGGGGCTGCATGCTGATCTACGGCGATTACGGCACCGGCAAATCCACCCTGGCGGGTGCCGTGGCCCACGAGTTGATCGCGCGCCACCAGAAGTCGGTGATCTTCCAGCAGTGGGCCTCCATCGTGGACAGGCTCTTTTTCAACGTCATCCAGGATCAGGAGGAGCGCAACCAGTACCGCCGCGCCCTGGAAGAGGTGGACCTGCTGATCATCGACGAGGTGGCGGCCAACCGTGCCAAGATGGCCGAGAGTCAGTCCAGCTTCCTCGGCCACCTGCTGCGCCGTCGTCGCAACCTGTCCAAAAGCGTCATCATCATCACCAACCACAGCCCCCAGAGCCTGCATCAGGCCATCGGTGATTTCAGCTATGAGGCGATCAAGGCGTTCAATCCGGTGGACATCCACCTGAGCGGACCCAGCCGCCGTCCCAGCATCGGCCATTACAACGGTTGATCCCGTCGGGCCGGCGTCCCTGATGTCCGGCCCTTCATATCCCCTGCACCTCACAAATAAAAACCACTCTCATTTACAGAGAGCCATCCAGGCTCTAGGCTTGCTCTTTTGTTCTAGAGGGCCTGTCATGCCAACCACACTCATCTTCGGTGCCAGTCGAGGACTGGGCCGCGCCTTCACCGACCACGCACTGCAACTGGGCCACAGGGTCGTTGCCCTGGTGCGCCATGCCGACATGGCCAGCGAGCTGCATACCCTGGGAGTCGAGGTCGTCATCGGGGATGCCCTGGACCCCCAGGCCGTGGCCCAGGCTTGCCGCTTGGCGGACAGGGATGCCCGGGTAGTCTCCACCCTCGGCGGCTTTCGCCAGAGTGCACCGGTGGATTATCAGGGCAACCGCCATGTGATCGACGAGATGGAGCACGCCGGGCTCAGCCGCCTGCTGCTGGTCACCTCCCTCGGTTGTGGCGACAGCTGGCAATACCTGCCCGAACGGGCTCGCGCCGCCTTCGGACACGAGGTACGCCTCAAGAGCCTGGCGGAAAGCTGGCTGCAGACAAGCACCCTTGAGTGGACCATTTTACGCCCCGCAGGGTTGCAGGATGGGGAGCCCACGGGTCAGGCCATCCTGAGCCAGGGGCAGGAGAGGCATGGCCTGGTCAGGCGCCAGGATGTGGCTATACGGGGTTTGCAACTGCTCACCGACCAGGAGGCGTGCGGCCAGATCTATGCCATCGGCGATTCGGGTCTGAATCAGCCATGATCCCTGTGAATGGCAACACGGTCAGCCCAATGGCTGACCGTGTAGTTGCAAGGGGCCTAGTCGGTGGAAGACGCTGTCGTCCCATCATCCGGCCGCATTGCAGGGCACGGTTGACGCCATCGGAGCAACCAGCACGCCAGAGCGCCATACAGCAGCGCCAGTCCCCACAACTGCCACCAGTAGCGGGAGACCTGGGCAAAGTCGGCCCCCATCTGATTGAGGCGCAGGAATCCCTCGATGGCCGGCGTGCTCGGTGCCCACTGGGCCAGCCAGTTGAGGGGGGCCGGGATGAGCTCAAGGGGCCAGATAAAACCGGCCAGGAAGACCAGCGGCAAAGAGGAGACAAGCACCACCTGGGTCGGTAGATCACGGCGGGTGAACAGGGCGCCGAGCACGATCCCGAGCCAGGTGGTGGCCAACAGGAACGGCAGGGTAAAGAGCCAGAGTTCGCCGGGTACAGCGGTGCGGGCAATACCGTAGTGATCGAAGCAGAAGCCGAAGAAGTAGGTCACCGGAAGGACGAAAAGAGCCCCCACCACCAGGGTGCGGGCCAGCAACAAGGCCGGCACGGGAGCATGTTGCCAGTAGCCTGACTCGCCACGGCGGCTGCGCTGGTTCTGGGTCGCCCCCAGGATACCGGTCCCCATCAGCAACACCTGATGCAGGATCAGCACGAATACCGCAGGCACCACGTAGTTCACATAGCCCATGGTGGGGTTGAATACCGGCAGCACATTGAGGGCCACCGCGTTCCAGCCCATGGCGGCCTGGGGCAGCGCCTCACCCTGGCTCAACAGCCTGGCCACCTTCACCTGGGCGGCAAGCGTGCCCCCCACCTGGGCCAGCCCTTCGGCAATGGTGCCATAGACCAGGAAGTAGGAGGCATCCCCGGCATAACCCAGGGTCACGCTCCTGCCCAGCATCAGATCCCGATAGAAGTGGCGGGGAATGTGCAAGATGCCGCTCGCCTTGCCGGTCAGCATCATCTGGCGGGCCTCGTCGAGCGAACCGGCACGGGCCACCAGTTTCACCTGCGCCGTGGCATCGGCCATGAACTCCAGCTGGCGGGAGAGCTGGCTGCCATCCTCGTTGACCACCACCACGGGCTCTTCCCTGGGCAATTGGTGCAGGTAGGGCTGGGGGTAGAGGAAGGAGTAGAAGAAGACGCCGCCAAACAGGGTCAGCATGATGGCGCGATCCGCCAAGAGGGTGCGCAGCTCAAGGCGCACCAGATCCCAGAATCCCATCATGGCCTGGACTCCTCATGGGGCAGGGCCGCGCCCGACGGCGTCCGGTAACGGTGTACCACCAGCAACAGGGGCAGCAGAAACAGCAGCAGAGCCCCGAGCTGGGGCAGGGCCGCCGTCAACGGTTGACCGTAGTTGGTTTGCCCGATCTGCAGCTCCACATAGTGGGAGATGGGCAGCAGGCTGCGCCAGAACTGGGCCACATCCCCCATGGCGGTGACCGGAAAGGTGACCCCCATGAAGGCAAATCCCGGCGCCGTGTAGGCGCCGGCCAGAGAGAGCGCCCGCGCCGGATCCCGGATGATGGCGTAGAAGAAGGCCCCCATGGTGACGCAAGCGGCCGACGCCAGTCCCAACCCCGCCGTCAGCACCAGCCAACTGCCTTGCATGGGGTACCCAAGCCCCTTGAACAGCAGCAGACTCCACGCCAGACCCCACCCCCAGCCGATGAGCACATGGGGCAGCAGGGTACGCCAGAGGCCGAACCAGACCCCTCTGGTGGTCCAGTCCAACCCGAGGCGATCGGTGCGGGCCAGGGCGTTCAGGCCATAGAGCACCACCAGGATCTGCCACACCGCAGGCAGCAGGGCGCTCAGCAGAAACTGGGCGTAGCTGGAATTGATGTTGTAGAGCGCGGTAACCTGGCTCGCAATGGGTACGGATTGTCCCAGGGCACCGGGCAGCGTCTTGCCGTCGGCCATGGCCTCCAACACCCCTACCTGGCCATTGAGAGTTCCCACCACCTGGGCCAGTGCGGAGTTGACCAGCTTGGCAATCAGGATGAACTGGCCATTGTTGAACACGGTCACCCTGGGTTGCGTCCCCTCGCGGGCATCCCGCTCCAGGTGATGGGGGATCACCACCAGGGCATAGATGTCTCCCCCACGCAGTGCCCTGGCCCCCTCGTCGATGGCGTCAAACTGCTGCGCTATCTTGAGCCCGGCGGAGCCATCGAGAGAGAACGCCAGTTGTCGGGAGAGGGTGCTGCGATCCAGATCCACCAGACCGACCTTGAGATCCTGCGCCAGGCCGGCTGAAAAGATCCAGCACAGGATCCCTATCAGCAGCAAGGGGACCCAGCTCGCCAGCGCCCGGCCGAACGGGTCCTGCCAGAGCAACCGCCATTCGCGTCCCATCAGAGCTCGACCAGCACGCTCATGCCGACCCGCAGCCCGTCAACCGGCTGCAAGGGGCGCGCTTCCACCTGGAAGCTTTTCATGTCGAACCCCTGGCGGGTGTCGGTGGCACGCCAGGTGGCGAAATCCCCCATCACGGCCACATGGGTCACCTTGAAGCGCACCAGCTGATCCCCCAGGCCGGGAATACGGGCATCAAACTCGGTACCGACCGGGAACCTTGGCAAGAGGTCCTCACGGACATGGAACTGGGCCCAGGCATCCTTCATGTCGAGCAAGGTCACCACGGGGAAGCCCTGGGGAGCCAGCTCGCCGCTACGCAACAGCACCTGGGCAACTTCCCCCTCATGTGGGCTGGCGATGCGGGTATCGGCCAGATAGGCTTCCACTTCCGCCACTCCGCCAGCCGCCATCTTGGCCTGCTCGCGGGCCGCTATCTTGGTCTCTTCCCGCGCCCCTTCCAGCGCCATCTGGTATTGCTGCCAGGCCATGCCCTCGCTGTACTTCGCCGCCTGCCAGGCCGTCCAGGCCTCGTCACGCTTTTGCAGCGACATCACGCCATCCCGATGCAGGCTGGCAATGCGCTCGTAGGTTTTGCCATGAAGCAGGGCAGCCGCCTTGGCCTGTTGCCACTGATCCTTGGCGGCCGCGATCTGCTGCACTCGCGCCCCCTTCTCGGCCTCTTCGGCCATGGCACCCGCCGCGGCCTGCCCGGCCTTGGCCTGACTCAGCTTGGCCTCGATCTCCGGGCTCGCCAGAGTGAACGCCAGTTGGCCCCTGGCCAGTTGATCCCCCTTCTTCACCAGCACCTCGTCGATGCGGCCCGCCACCTTGGAAGAAACCGAATATTGCTGCGCCTCTATCTGCCCCTGCAGACGCACCGGCTCCGGCTGATAGGCCAGCCAGAAGCGCCAGCCAAGCCAGAGCACAAGCAATACCAGCGCCAGTGGCAGCAGCCAGGGCTTGCCCTGGCTCATCTTCTTCTTGATGGGGGGATGACTCATGAATTCACCTCGGCAAACGGGCGACCCTTGACGGTCGAAACGGACATGAATAACGGAGTGGAAGAGCGCGCGATCATGAGTTCACCTCGATCGCCTGGCCATGCTGATACTGGTTGAAACTGTTCATCTGACCGGAGAGTGCCAACAGGCGGGCCAGAGAGATCACGTATTGATAGGCGGCGGCGGCGCGCTGGGTCTTGACCCCGGCAAGCTGGGTCTGGGCATCGACCACATCAAGGGAAGTGGAGAGCCCCTGACCGAATGCCTTGTCACGCAACCGCACGTTCTCCTCGGCCAGCGCCTGGGTCGAGGAGAGAGAGTGATACTCCTCCAGTCCCTGGGCAGCCTCGCGCCAGGTCTTCTCGACCAGCAGCTCCAGATCCTGGCGGGTCTTGGCTTGCAGCAGGTTGACCTGGAGTTCGGCGCTCTTGGCTGCCTGGACCGTCTCGGAGCGGCCATCACGACTCACCAGCGGCATGCTGACCCCGACACCAACCAGCCAGTCCGGTGTGGTCTTGGAGACGATGGAATCATCTTCATAGAGGTTGTAGTTGCCGAACAGGAAGAGCTCGGGGGTGTACTTGCCCTTCTCCAGCTTGATCATCCCCTGGGCCTGCTCCTTCTTGGCCGTCAACAGCTTGAGACCGGGATGCACCGACAGGGTCTCCTCCACAAAGGGAGACAAGGCTGGCATCCCTTCGTTGATGAAGAGGGCGGTATTGGGCTCAGCCTGCTTGAGCTTGAGCATGTGGCCGAGCGCCAGCTGGGCGATCTCCAGGCTGCGCCTGGCCTTCTGGGTATCGATGCGTGCCCTGTCATAGGCAGACTGGGCCGAGAGGCGCTCCACCTTGGCGATCTGCCCCTGGGCTTCGAGCTTCTTGGCATGATCCAGATGGTGTGCCAGTCCCTGCTCGATCTCCTGCTTGGTCTGCACCACCTGCGCCGCCAGCACCACCCCGAAGTAGGTCTGGGAGAGGCTCTCGAAGGTGGACTGCTGTTTGAGCACCAGCAACTGCTCAGCCTCGCTCACCTGGGCCTGACGAATATCCTGGGCCGCATCGATGCGCCCGCCGGTAAAGAGCGGCCATAACATCTTGACCGAGCTGGTCACCACGTTCTGCTTGGTGAGGGGGGTGACGAAATCGCTCGGGCTGAGGTTGAGTGCCTGCATCACGGGCCCCAGCACCTTGCCAAATTCCGGATGATTGGCGATGGGGTTGAGATCCAGCATGTCCAGCTCCATCGGCTGATCGAGATGGGTATAGCTGGCCCCCACATCCACCTTGGGCAGGTACATGGCCTTGGCCGCCTCCCGCAGTTGCTGGGCCCTCTCCACCCCGGCCTGCTCTGCCGCCAAGCCGTCATCCTGCTGGATGACCCGGCTCCAGGCCTCGGTAAAGCTGACCGTCTGCGCCTGGGCCGACCCCAGCACGACACCCAGCAGGCATGGGCAGAGCGATTTGATGAACTTTGCCGTCATACATCCCCGATCCGTTTGTAATGAAATTGTGTAGAGTCTTTGCTCAATTCAGGCCCGCTATCATAGCCTAAACCGGCTTGAGAGGGAGACTCACAAATCACCATCCCCCTCACTCGCGCCCTCCTGACCATGGTCACAGACAATATGTCCGATTTTCAAGCACTCCTGAATTTGCAAGCCTTGGCGCGACGTTTTTTTCAGAAAAAAATGGCTGACGCTCAAATACTAACCTTTTCTCCTGACTAAAAAATGCGTAATATACGCCGCCCTAAGCCGATGGTAACCGTGGAATGCAGATAGGTCCCCACACGCTTGAAACTCCCCTGATCGTGGCCCCCATGGCCGGTGTAACAGACCGACCATTTCGTGAACTTTGTTTACGTTTGGGAGCCGGTATGGCCGTTTCCGAGATGCTGCTGGCCAACCCGGATGTCTGGGATACCCAGAAAACCCGGATGAGAATGGATCACTCTGCTGAAGGCGGCTTGCGATCGGTCCAGATTGCCGGTGCCGACCCCGAGATGATGGCGTTTGCTGCCCGCTACAACGTGGAGCAGGGCGCTCAGATCGTCGACATCAACATGGGATGTCCGGCAAAAAAAGTGAATAAGAAGCTGGCAGGTTCCGCCCTGCTGCGTCAGCCAGACCTGGTCAGATCCATCTGCCGGGCCGTGGTGGATGCGGTGGAAGTACCTGTCACCTTGAAGATCCGCACAGGATGGGATCCGGATAACCGCAATGGCGAGGAGATCGCCCGAATCGCCGAAGATTGCGGTATCGCGGCCCTTGCCGTGCATGGTCGTACCCGTGCCTGCCTCTACAAGGGCGAAGCGGAGTACGACACTATCAGGGCGATTAAGCAGGCCGTATCGATTCCTGTTGTCGCCAATGGCGACATCGATAGCCCGGAGAAAGCCCGGTATGTCCTCGACTATACCGGTGTCGACGCCGTGATGATCGGCCGTGCTGCGCAAGGACGACCCTGGATTTTCCGGGAAATCCGCCATTTTCTTGAAACGGGCACCAAGCTGCCGCCTCCCGACAGGGAAGAGGTTCGCACCCTGATGAACGAGCATGTCACCAATCTGCACCAGTTTTACGGTGCCTATCTGGGAGCGCGCATTGCCCGTAAACACGTGGGCTGGTATCTGGATGAAGAAGAGGCGGGCCGAGAATTCCGTAAGCACTTCAATGCCCTGGATTGTGCAGACGCACAACTCGAGGCACTCGAAGCGTATTTCGATGGATTAGGTTAACGCATAACTAAAGAGCCGACCGAATATGTTCGAACAAACCCTGACTTCTGATGCATTGGTAACAACTACTCACAATCACGCTGCCGAGCCGACCCAACGCCCCCTGCGTGACTCTGTGCAACAGGCCCTGCGTAACTACCTGGCCCAGTTGAACGGTCAGGAAGTGATTGATCTGTACGATATGGTTCTCTCCGAAGTCGAAGCTCCCATGCTGGACGTGATCATGCAGTACACCCGTGGCAACCAGACTCGCGCCGCCGTGATGATGGGCATCAACCGCGGCACCCTGCGCAAGAAACTCAAGCGTTACGGCATGAACTGATCCCGGTCATTCTGCTGCAGTGCAGACGAAGGCGTATCCCAGCGATGGGATACGCCTTTTTCTATGCCCGGTGTTTACCTGCTCACTCCACCGCCAGCTTGATACCGAGCCCCACGAACAGCCCCCCCATCACGCGATTCAGCCAGGTGGCCACCCGGGCGGGCAGTCGCACCTTGCGGCTTGCAAACGCGGTGGAAAACGCCAGCAGATGGCACCAGATCATGCCGTTGAGATTGAAGATGCAGCCCAGCACGATGAATGCCATCGCCTTTTGCGGTGAAGCGGGATCGATGAACTGGGGCACAAAAGCGAGAAAGAAGAGCGCCACCTTGGGATTGAGGACATTGGTGAGCAACCCCTGCCGAAAGATGCGCCCATAAGAGAGCGCAGGCAGCGCCACAGCCCCATCCACAGACGTTGAAGTGCCACTCCTCTGCCAGAGCATGGACACGCCGAGATAGACCAGATAGAGCGCCCCCATCAGCTTGATGACGGCAAACAGCTCGGCAGAGGCACTCAACAGGGCAGACAGTCCCAGCGCCGCCGCCAACACATGCACCATGGTACCTGTCCCGATACCCAATGCCGCCATGGACCCTGCACGCCATCCCTGGGAGCCGCTGCGCAGCATGATGAGCAGGGAGTCAGGCCCAGGCATCATGTTCAACAGCAGGCCAGAAACGATAAACAACGCCAGATCGTGGATCCCCAACATAGACAGCTCCTTGTACATGAAAGAAACAGTCTATGGATCCTGAGGTACTTGTCACTCCCGTTTCCAGCAATAGTGATTATCAAGGAAGGGAATAGCGTTTGAGCCGGAGATACTTGACGCTCAACCTGGTGAGAAAGAGAGATTGAGCCGTTTGAAAGACAGTGATACTGGCTGAATAACAATGTTTATCGATGTAATAGACTGGGTTTTGCGCATTAACCAGACTTATTATCTAAAAAATAAATTTCAGGCAATAAAAAACCCCGCTCGAGTGAGCGGGGTTTCTTGTATTGGGTGCCTGGCAGTGTCCTACTCTCGCATGGCGAATGCCACACTACCATCGGCGCTACAGCGTTTCACTTCTGAGTTCGGCATGGGGTCAGGTGGT
>NZ_JAGKRI010000367.1:0-293 GCF_017939255.1 Aeromonas sp. Prich7-2 | reverse complement strand
TCGGCGCAGTACAGTGCGGCATCGCCGACCAGATAACGGCACTCCTGCGCGGCCTTGAGACTGCTCAAATGGCGACGAACGGTCTGGGCAAAGGCTTTGGTGTCATTACTATTGCCGCTCAGGGCCTGCATATAGACAGGTAGGCCAGCCTGATTTTCACAGATGAGCTCAAGGATCACTTGATTCAGCTCTGGCCGGTGATCACGACTATAACCACGCACCAGTTGCAGCTTACCGACCAGATCCCCATCGGCACAGTCATAGGCGCCATCGACGTGGAAGCTGGTAATATC
>NZ_JAGKRI010000068.1:0-41742 GCF_017939255.1 Aeromonas sp. Prich7-2 | reverse complement strand
GGTCACGCTCTTACTTTGCGGGCTCTTGCGGCGGAGCACCGTTGGAGGTGATCAAGCAATACATTCAAAACCAGCGGGGCTGACGCCCCGGCGAAATTCCCCTCCCACCTACGTCGGAGGGAGTCCCCTTTCGCATTTAAGATGGCCTGCCACTCGTCCGCCGGCAGCCAGCCGGGTTCGTCCCCGTCCCCCAGGGCGATGAACCCCTCGTAGTCGAGCTCGCCGATCAGCTCCCCTTCCCGGTAGAGGGGATCGTCGATGGCGATCACCAAGGGCTGGCTGTCAATGAGAGAGAGCGCCTTTCGCACCACGGCGCCGAACTCCCGGTCCACCAGCACCACCTTGCTCTGGGCGTGCTGGAAGATGAAGGCCATGGCGTCCGCATCGAGCCGGGTGTTGATGGTGTTGAGCACGGCGCCGCTCATGGGTACCCCGAAGTGCGCCTCGAACATGGCCGGCACATTGGGGGCGACGATGGAGACTGTGTCCCCCTCGCCAATGCCGCGACGGCGCAGGGCCGAGGCGAGCTGGCGGCAGCGCCGCTCGGTCTGGGCCCAGCTCTGGCGCAGGGTGCCGTGGATCAGCGCCGGATAGTCGGGATAGACCCGGGCGGCCCGCCCCAGAAAGCTCAAGGGGGTCAGCGCCTCGAAATTGGCGGGCGTCTTGCCAAGGCCGGCGTCGTACATGTTCTGCTCTGTCATCGGATCCTTCCTCACAGGGACACAAAACGGGGTGGCTCTCGCGGTTCACCACGACCGGCATTGCGCCCTGATGCGGGGCCAGGATGCCGGCTGGAACCGGATGAAAGGGTATCAAGGGGGGCAGATCCCAGGTATTAGCGAAACGTCTTAGGGGCCCTCGGCCCTGCTCCCCCTGTCGCCAATCGCCGACGCTATTTTTGCGCGGTCACTTTTTGCGCAGTCAGCCCCTGTCGCGATCCCGTGGCCCTTGCCTTGAGCCTGCGGCGCAAAATGCCAAGAATGATCCCAAGCCCTCAACGGGTATGAGTACGAGGAGAAGAGTGATGAACAAATCCATGTTGGCAGGTGTCGGGATCGGTGTGGCCTCTGCGCTGGCATTGTCGGCGGTCGCCAGCGGATCCCTGTTTTCATCAGAGCCCCAGTTTGCCGAGGTGCTGGCCAGCAAGCCGGTGACCGAGACCATCAAGACGCCGCGTCAGGAGTGCCGCAACGTCACCCTGACCCACCGCAAGCCGGTGCAGGACGAGCACAAGATCCTGGGTACCGTGGTTGGCGCGGCCCTGGGCGGCGTGGTCGGCCACCAGTTTGGCGGTGGCAGCGGCAAGAAGGTGGCCACCGCCGCCGGTGCCGTGGCAGGGGGTTATGCCGGGAATCAGGTGCAGGGCAACATGCAGGCGGGTGATACCTACACCACCACGGAGCAGCGCTGCAAGACGGTGCAGGAGAGCAGCACCCGCACCATCGGCTATGACGTCACCTACCGCCTCGCCGGCCAGGAAGGGGTGGTACGCATGGAGAAGCAACCCGGCCCCACCATTCCGGTCAAGGATGGCAAGCTGGTACTGAGCAACGCGCAGGGTTGATACTCCGTTAGGAGCGCCCTGCCATGAAGAAGGCCCACCACGATGGTGGGCCTTTTTCATCTTCGCAACCCAACCTGTCTGCAACAGGTCTTCCCAACAAAAGTTTTCTCAACAGAAAGGGGCCCGCAGGCCCCTTTCTTGTTGCTCAATCATCCTCAGTGGCGACCGAAGGGCCACCAGGACTTGTCGTTGTCCAGAATGTCGACCCGGGTCTGCTGGACGGCGCCCGGCTGGGCCCCTTTCAGCTTCTCGAGGCTCACGCTGAACTGCTCGGTGGGCTCGACGAACCAGTCATCGATGACCAGCACCTTGACCGACTTGCTTCCCCCCTCGCCCGCGGCCCAGCTCACCGACTGGCCGAGCCAGGGCAGGAAGTCCAGCCCCCAGCGCGCCGTGATCCCCTCAAGGCTCACCCTGGCACGGGCGGGCTTGCTGAGATCGCCGCTTCGCACCAGGGGGATCTCGGCAAACCACTGCTCCTCGTTCACCGTCATGGTGGGGTGAGCCAGCGCAATGGTGGACGGCGCCAGCTTGTCCTTGATGGTCACCAGGGTCTGGTGCTGATCCCCCAGGGCCGCGCCGCTCGCATCATAGAGCTCCAGGGTGAAGGTCTCGTCCCCCTCGCGCAGGGTGTCGCTCTTCACCGGGATGCTGATGGTCTGGCTGTCGCTCTGCCCGGCGGCCCAGTGCAGGGTGCCGGTAAGCGGCGCCACGTCGTTGGCATCGGCGCTGCCGTAGGCGATGCGATAACTCACGCTGGCCTCCCCATGGCTGCCATCGCTGCGGCTGACGGTCAGGGACAGGGTGTTGCCCTCCTCCACGCTGGCGGCGGCGCTCTCGAGGCTCAACACCCCGGCGGGGGGCAGCGGATACTGGATGGCCACCAGCACGGGGTCGTGATCCGAGGCGCTGAAGGGCCCCTCGGATTTCGCCAGCTGGCCGCTGTACTTGCTGCCGTACTCGAAGAAGTTGCTCTCGGCGGAGTTGATGTGCCAATCCTCGATGCCGATCACCTTGGCCGCGAGGCTCGGATTGGCCAGGGCGTGATCTAGGTTGCCGAGCTCTCCCTCATAGCTGTAGGAGTAGGTGTCGGTGCCGTGGAAGCGGGTGTTGAGGTTGATAAGGCCATATCCCTTGCCCAGGGCGCTGCCGCTCTCTTCGAAGGGCTGACCCGCCAATGTGGTGAAGGAGGCGCTCATGATCTGGCGCGACTGGGCGGCCGGATCATAGTCGGTCAGCACCCGGATGGGGTCCTCCATGCCGTAGGCGTTCATGTCGCCGATAAGCAGCAGATCCCCGGCCAAATCCTTGAGGGTCTCCCCCAGCACCTTGGCGGCGGAGACCCGCAGCGCGTTGCAGTGGCCCTGGCCATCGAGGGGATCGGCTGTGGCGTAGTCGGGGTAATCCTCGAAGCAGGCGGAGCCCTTGGACTTGAGGTGGTTGACCACCAGGGTCAGGGGCGCATCCCCCTTGGGCGAGCTGAAGCGCTGTACCAGCGACTCGCGCATCCCCTGGTTGATGGTCACCGGCTTGCCGCTGGCGTCCTGCGCCTCGGCCTGCTGCACCGGCAGCGCGATGAGGCTGGCGGCCCCCTCCGGGGTCACCTTGGCGGGCCGGTAGATGAGGCCCACCGTGATGGCGTCGGTGCCGATGGGCTTGCCATCCGGCGAGGCAATCCAGCGGTAGTGATCCGCCTCGTCCGGCTGGGCGGCGTTGAGGGCCCCCACCAGGTTGGCGATGGCGGAGTTGTCGCCATAGCCGTTGTTCTCGATCTCCATCAGCCCCACCACGTCGGCATTGAGGCGGGTAATGGCGCTGACTATCTTGGTGCGCTGCAGCTCGAACTCCGCCACCGTGAGGGCGCCCCGGTTGCTGCCGGTGGGGTTGGCATCCCCTCCCACGACAGTGGTGAAGAAGTTGAGCACGTTGAAGCTCGCGACCCGCAGATCCCCCGCCTCGGCGAGCTCGGGGGTTTCCACCCGATCCCAGCCGCTGTGATCTATCTGGCTTGCGTCGATGCGGTTGCTGGCCACCAGCCGGAACAGGTTGTAGGAGTAACCGAGGGCCCCCTCCAGCCCGTTGAGCCTGTCGCCGATGCGCAGGTAACCGTCCTCGGCATTGAAGCCGGGGAACCAGGGCAGCACGCCATCCGGCGCCTTGGCGTCGGTCTCCACCACCAGCTGGTTCTGCTGGTTGCGCAGGGCCCAGTTGCTTGCCTCCTCGCTTTGGGCCGCAAATTTCTGGGTCGACTTGATAAGCGGCGCACCATAAGAGAGCACCAGGTTGTTGCGCTTGCCGTCGTAATCGAAGCTGAAGTTGCGGGTCACCACCAGGCTGGATTCGGGCACCAGCCTCACCTGCATTCCCTCGTGACGCTCCAGCAGCTGGCTCAGGCTCTCCCCCGCCACCGGCACCAGATCCACCGCCGCCGGCACGGCGCCGGCAGGCTGGGTCACCGCCAGTTCGTCGGCACTGAGCTGGGTCTGGTTGAAATACTCCTTCACCTTGCCCGAGACGCACACCTCGGCCCCCGGCACGACGGCAGCGTTGGCCTTGGTGCTGTAGACGAAGAGACCGTCGGAGGTGGCCGGCTCCCCGTCCCCCTGCACGTCCTGAATGAAGAAGCCCTTGTAGAGGCCGCTCACCACCTGGGTCACCACGCCGCGGGTGGCATAGGCCTGTTCGGACTCAAACTTGCCGGCCGGCACCAGCGGGCTGCTGCTGCCGGGGCCCTGAATGGCGGGCACGGGCACCAACTGATCCACCGGGCAGACGAAGGCGGGCGGCTGGGTGCCATCGCAGGGACCATCGCCGCTGCAACCCAGACCGCTGGCGTCATCCTTGGGAGCAGCCACATATTCGAGCGCCGGATCGAAAGGGGCGGTCGCATCGACCCGGCCCGTGGTGACGGTGGCCTTGCGGCGCAGGGTCATGTCCAGGGTCGAGACGCCGCCCGAGACCCAGGCCGTGCCCGGATCCACCCCCACCTGGCCGAAGCTGTCCACAAGCTCGCTGCCGCGATAGAGCACCAGGGCGTCGTCACCGTTGAACACCAGGTTGCCGCTGGTCTGATTGGCCTTGGCCAGGATCTCGCTGCTGGCGGAGGGATTGGCCAGCACCAGGCTGGCCCCCGGCGCCAGGGTGCCCTGCAGCGCCAGGCTGTTGGTGGGGGCCTCGGTGAGGGGTTTGCCGTTGGCATAGAGCGCCAGCCGGTATTGGGAGAGATCGACGGCGTCGCTGCCGAGGTTGCTCAGCTCCAGCGCCTTGTTGTTGCCGGACCCTTCCAGGTATTCGGTGATAAGCAGTTGCGCCTGCGCCTGTCCAGCGAGCGCCAGCCCGACGGCCAGCGCCACGAGAGAATGTCTTCCTGACATGGTCAGTTTCCTTTTTTTATTTGCAGTTCGTGTTATTGGCGCCCCGCGCAAGGCGGGCCGCAGCACCTTGTTGCCGGCGAGATCATGACGATTCGGTGCCATGATCCCGCGGCGGGCCTACTCTGCCCCTTTGACGGCGGAGCCGCTGGGAGCTGGCTAACAATGACAACAAAATGTTGCGTGCAGGTGACGGGCAATACCCGAATGGGCAGTGTCCGTCATCGGTGCGCAGGAAATCGTCGCCACCTCTGGCGGTGCCATGCCAGGGAGACTAGACATCGGACAGACTCCAGGGTTGAGAGCGCGAGAGGTGCGGCGGCCAGTACCCTGCTCCACACGCGGCAAGATGGGCACCACGGGCCACCCTTTTTCCATGCAAACAGAGAGAGGGCTTCTATTGGAGCAGGGTGTTGTGCCGCGGTGGCATGGGTTCCAGTAGTGACATAAATAACAAGAGAGGGGATGGCACAAAGGTTTGTTGCTTTTGCGCTCGCGAATGGCAATAGTTCTCACTTTCTTTTTTTGACCGTCTCTATTCCCGAGGTGCTACAAGATGTTTCGTCACCCCCTGGCAAAGTTGCTGCTGCTCGGCCAGCTCGTCCTGGCGAGCTGGATGGCGCAGGCCGCCCCCCCCGTTGAAGTGGAAGATGTGATGGGCCGCAAGGTCTCCCTGAGCCTTCCGGCCAGCCGCATCGTGCTCGGTTTCTATCCCGAAGATTACCTGGCCGTGGCCGGTGAAGGCGGCGCCGAGCGCCTGGTGGGCATGTCCCTGAGCTGGTTCATGAAGTCCCGTCCCGCCATCTGGTCTCTCTACGTGGCCAGCCAGCCACAACTGGCCAAAGTGCCGGACCTTGGCAACGTGCAGGATCAGAGCTTCTCCATCGAGAAGACCCTGGCGGTCAAGCCCGATCTGGTGATCCTGGCGAAGTGGCAATACGAGGCCCTGGCCGCGGACCTGCCGCGCCTCGAGCAGGCGGGGATCCCGGTGGTGGTCATCGACTACAACGCCCAGACCCTGGCACAGCACATGGCGAGCACCCTGCTGCTTGGCAAGCTGACCGGCCAGGAGGCCCGTGCCCGGAAGATGGCCGACGAGTACAAGGCCAAGATTGACACCATCACCTCGCGCATCGCCGCCGCGAAGCGCAAGCCGCCC
Organism: Aeromonas sp. Prich7-2; assembly: GCF_017939255.1. NCBI lineage: Bacteria > Pseudomonadati > Pseudomonadota > Gammaproteobacteria > Aeromonadales > Aeromonadaceae > Aeromonas > Aeromonas sp. Prich7-2. The sequence goes on along the minus strand of NZ_JAGKRI010000068.1, from coordinate 35,648 downwards.
CGGGTCTACATCGAGCTGGGTGACAAGGGCCCGGCCGAGTACAGCTACACCTATGGCAAGGACATGTGGGGCGCTATGGCCCTGCTGGCGGGCGGTGAGAACGTGGCCGCCCCCTTCGTCGATCGCTGGGGCCCCATCCACCCGGAACAACTGCTGGCGAGCAAGCCCGAGGTGATCCTGATGGCGGGCTACGAGAGCGTGAGCAGTGCTGTCGCCATGCAGGTGGGCCAGGATGTGTCGGCCAAGACCGTGCGCCAGCGCCTGCAGGGCTTTGCCGCCCGTCCGGGCTGGCGCGAGTTGCCTGCGGTGAAGCAGGGTCGCCTCTACGCGGTCTATCACGGCGCCACCCGCAGCATCATGGATGCCGCCCTCATCGAGTTCATGGCCAAGGCCCTCTATCCGGACCTCTTCCAGGATCTCGACCCCCTGGCCACCTATCAGGCGTTCTACCAGCACTACCTGCCCATCCGTCCCCAGGGCACCTTCATGCTGGGCATCAAGCAGGATGACGCAAGCTAATCCCGGCACTTCGGGTGCGGCCCACCTCGGCCACCCCCTCTTCAGCAACCCTCTTGGATTGTGTGGGCGCCTCTTGCGGCGCCCGTTTCAGGATTGACATCATGAATGATTTGGCTGCCCTGCAGCAGACCCTCGCCCGGCAGCGGCAACGGGAGCGCCGTCGCTGGCACTGGCTCCTGCTGCTCGCCCTGGTCCTGTGCATTACCCTGGTGCTCGACATCGCCACCGGCCCCTCCCTGCTGGCCCTGCACGACGTGATCGATGCCCTGGTTTCCCCCGCCCAGGCCGATCCCATGACCCGCACCATCGTCCACGACATGCGCCTGCCCATCGCCCTCATGGCCCTGGTGGTCGGCGCCTCCCTCGGTCTTGGCGGCGTGCAGATGCAGACCCTGCTGGACAACCCCCTCGCCAGTCCCTATACCCTCGGGCTCGCGGCGGCGGCGGGCCTGGGCGCGGCGCTGGCCCTCTACACCGGCGGCCTCGGGCTTCCTCCCCTGGTGGCCATCCCGGCCGGTGCCTTCATTGTGTGCATGTTTGCCGCCTGCCTGCTGTTTGGTCTGGCCATGATGCGCCATGTCAGCAGCCAGACCCTGATCCTGGCGGGCATCGCCCTGCTGTTCCTGTTCCAGTCCCTGCTCTCCCTGCTGCAGTTCCTCTCCTCCCCCGAACTCAACCAGCAGATCCTGTTCTGGCTGTTTGGCAGCCTGATGCGCACCACCTGGGACTCCCTGATCATCACCGCCGTCGTCACCCTGATCTGCACCCTGCTCATCTACCGGGATGCCTGGGCCCTCACCAGCCTGCGCCTCGGGGAAGCCCGCGCCCGCAGCCTCGGGGTCAATGTCGACAGACTGCGCATGAAGACCCTGGTGCTGGTCGCCCTGCTCACCGCCACCGCCACCAGCTTCGTCGGCGTGATCGGCTTCGTCGGCCTGGTGGCCCCCCATATCGCCCGCATGCTGGTGGGGGAAGATCAGCGCTTTTTGATCCCCCTCTCCGCCCTGTGCGGCGCCTGCATGCTCTCGGCGGCCTCGGTGCTCTCCAAGTCCATCATTCCGGGGGCCCTCTTCCCCATCGGCATCGTCACCGCACTCATTGGCGTGCCCTTCTTCATCTGGTTGATCCTCGGCAGGGGGCGTAAACGTGCTTGAAATATCCCGACTCTCCCTCTCCCTCGGCCAGCAGACCTTGCTGCGGGATCTCAGCCTCACTCTGCATCCGGGTCAGGTCCATGTGATCATCGGCCCGAACGGGACCGGCAAGACCTCCTTGATGCGCACCCTCTTTGGTGAACTGACCCCGGACAGTGGCGACATTCGCCTCGGGGACCAGAGTGCCCGCCAGATGACGCAGGCCAGGTGGCGCCAGCAGTTTGGCTACATGCCCCAGAACATCCAGCTGGAGCTGGATCTCAGCGTCATCGAGGTGGTGGTGCTGGGGCGCCTCGACAGCCTCTCCATGCGCCTCGCGGACGAGGACATCCTGGCCGCCGGCCGTGCCCTGCAGGCGCTTGGCATCGCCCATCTGGCGGATCGCCCCCTCTACTCTTTGAGCGGCGGCCAGCGGCAGATGGTGCTCTTCGCCCAGGTGCTGCTGCGCGACCCCCGCATCATGATGCTGGACGAGCCGGTCAGCGCCCTGGACCTGCACCACCAGATGCAACTGATGGAGCACCTGTGCCAGCAGACCCGGGAGCAGCAGTGGATCACCCTGGTGGTGCTGCACGATCTCAACCTGGCCGCCCAGTTTGCCGATCAGCTGATCGTGCTGGCAGGGGGAGATCTGCAGGCCTTCGGCCCCCCCGCCCGGGTGCTCGACGCGGCCCTCATCGAGCGCCTCTACCAGGTGCCGGTGGAGATAAGCCACGATCAGCACGGCATCCCCTTCCTCAGAACCCTGCGAAAGACATCATGACACAGTCCTGCGCCACCCCGGCGACCACCTCCCCACGCACTGGCGGGAGGCGACCATGAACGGCGCCTCCTACTGGCGGGACTGGCAGGGCATGAGCCCGGCCGCCCGCCTGCTCATCACCAATGGGCTCGCCTTCAACCTCGGCTTCTACATGATGATGCCCTTCCTCGCCCAGCACATGGGCAGCGGGCTCGGCCTGGCCGGCTGGGCCTGTGGCCTCGTCATGGGGATGCGGGTCTTCAGCCAGCAGGGGCTCTTCCTGCTGGGCGGCACCCTTGGGGATCGCATCGGCTACCATCCCGCCATCGTCTGGGGCTGCCTGGTACGATCTTTAGGCTTCGTGCTGCTGGGCTGGGCCGAGTCCCTGCCCATCCTGCTGCTGGCCGCCGCCCTCACCGGCTTTGCGGGGGCTCTGTTCACCCCCTGCGCCCAGGCCTACCTTGCCAGCGAATGCCACAACCCGAGCCAGCGTCAGCGCGCCTTCGCCCTGCACAATCTGGCCAGCGAGGCGGGCATGCTGCTCGGCCCCCTGGTCGGCCTCACCTTGACCCAGCAGAGCTATACCCTGACGGGGATCCTGGCGGCGAGCCTCTTCGCCCTGCTCGGAGTGCTGCAATACCGGGTGCTGCCTAAACGCCCGGTGAGCAACCCGAGCCCCCGTGGCGCCATCTTGCGCCAATGGGGGGAGATAGTGCGCCAGCGCCCCTTCATGGGGTTCACCCTGCTGGCAGGCAGCTACCAGATCCTGTTCCACCAGCTCTACCTCGCCCTCCCCGCCCATATCCAGAGCCTGCCGGACGCCACCCACCTGCTCGGCGGCGTCTTCACCCTCTCGGCGGTGATCGGCGTTCTGCTCCAGCTCCCAGCCTCCCGCCTGGTGGAGCGCCGCCTGGGAGTACCGCTCGCCATGGGGCTGGGGATAGGCATGATGGGCCTGAGCTATCTCGCCCTGCCCCTGCTGGCACCCTGGCCGACGGCAGGCGTGTTGACGCAGGTGGCCCTGCTTTCCCTGGGCTCCATCCTCTGCTTCCCGCTCTTCGCCGCCCAGCTGCCCCGCTACGCGCCCCCTGAGCAGCTCGGCAGCTACTACGGCTTCTATGCCAGCGCCGGGGGCTGCATGGCGCTCTTTGGCAACCTGCTCATCGGCTTTATGCTGGGGGATGCGGGCAGCCGCCCCGCCACCGCCATCTGGTGGCTGCTGGCCCTCGCCGGCCTGCTGGCGGGGTTTGGTCTCTATACCCAACTGCGCAAGGATGGCCAGGTTCAGCCTGCTCCCCATCAATAAACAGGGCGGCCAAGGCCGCCCGGTTTTATTCCCTTTCTCCCCCTTCCACTCTCTGCCTTATCCGGCTAAACCGGCTTCAAAACCTTGTCAGATACGCGAGCAAGCTCGGCTGTACTCGATGAGCAAAACAACATCGGACATGCACGATAGCAATAAAAAGGACGCCATCGGGCGTCCTTGAAGAGGAAGACAGAGCAGGGTCAACTCCCCAGATGCAGCGCCAACCAGACCGCCAGCGGGATCACCACCACCGAGAGCGCATTGCCGCCGAGCACAATACTGGCCACCTTGTCGGGCTGACACTGGTACTGCTCGCACAGGATGTAATTCAATACCGCCGGGGGCAGCGCCACCGACAGCATCAGGAGTGGTATCCAATCAGGTTCGAGGGGCAGCAGCCAGACGGCGAGCCCCAGGGAGAGGCCCCCCGCCAACAGGTAGAGCAGGTTGCACTTGATGGCCAGCCCCAGATGATCCAGCTCCCCTTCCATCAGCCGGATGCCTAAGGCAAACAGCATCAGGGGCACCGCTATCTGGCCGAGCAGAGCGGCGCTGGTCACCAGGTATTCCGGCAGCGGGATATGCAGGTTGGCCACCAGCAGCCCGGCGAAGGCGGCCCAGAGCACGGGGCTTCTCAGCCAGAGCCAGCGGGAGCTGCTGGCGGAGAGGATGAACATCCCCACCGAGAAGTGGAGCAGGTTGGAGAGCACAAAGAGGATGACGATGGCGCCGAGCTGCTGCTCGCCAAAGGCGAGCACCATCAGCGGAATGCCGAGGTTGCCGGTGTTGCGAAACATGGCGGGCAGGATCAGTGCGGCCCGCTCTATCTCCTTGAGTTTGAGCAGGGAGAGCAGCGAGCCGGGAAGCAGGATCACCAGGGCACCGGCCCCCACAAGGGGCAGGTGCGCCGCCAGATCCAGGGGGTATTTCACCAGGGCTGAGAAGACCAGCGCCGGGGTAAAGAGCTCGATATTGGCCCGGTTGACATAACCCAGGGCCCCGCCCGGTCGCAGCCGTCCATAGAGGGCGCCAAGGCCCACCACCGCAAACACGGGAATGACGATATTGAGCAGGGCGCTGAACATGGGTATCCCGTTTACAGTTCGCGGGCCGGGCGTCCCATCAGCACCACGGGGTCCAGCGTCACCTCCTGGCTGCCGTTGCTGACCCAGAGCTGGCCGTCGGAGATGGTGCAGGTGAGCTGCATGGTGCGCTCCACCATGGCCGCCAGGGGCAGGGTCTGGCTGTCGGAGAGTTCGATGACGCTCAGGTTGTCGTGCAGACCGAGCTTGCCCTGGTTCTGCTTCCACCAGACGCTGGTGCCACGACCGCCATAGAGGTAGAGCACCACCTGGCGAGAGCGGTTGCATGCCTTCTTGAGGCGGCGCTCGTCCGGCTGACCCAGCTCAATCCAGAGTTCAATCTCATCGGAATAGTTCTTGCACCAGAGCTCGGGCTCGTCGTCGGCAGAGAGCCCCTTGGTGAACTCCAGCCGCTCGGCGGCATGCCAGGCGAAGGCCGCTAGGCGGATCATCATGCGCTCGTCGGTCTCGGAGGGGTGACGGGCCAGGGTGAGGGAGAAGTCCTGATAGAGATTGCGATCCATGTCAGACAAGCTGATCTGGGCCTTGAAGATGGTTGCCTTGAGCGCCATAGAAGTCGTGAATACCTGATAAAAGAGAAGGGGGCGGACATGCCGGGCGTCAGTGTAATCAAAATGGCCGCCGGGTTCGACCGTCTTGCGCTCCGTTTACCCCATCAGGGGCGGGCAAGTGCTTCAGAAGACACAAAAAACAAATGCCAGTCCGAGGACTGGCATTTGGCGGCATGAACGAGAGTGACTCACTTCTCGGCGGACTTGACCCCGAAGGCATTGAGCAGCAGGCAGCAGGTGACTGCCACGGCCACGAAGCCACTCAGAAAGATAAAGGGCATGGCCCCGTATCCCAATATGTTCCAGATGGTTTGTTCGAGCAGACTCATAGTGTGTCCTTCATCCAGTGAAATGGGTGTCCCTTTCGTGACGGGGTCGCCCCCGTTCCTGATGAGACTATTTGACCTCAACCCGCGCCTGAGTCCTATGCCACCAAAGTAATAAATGGGGCACCAGTTTGCGCCAGATCAAGGTTTTCCCCCTCCCCGCCCCGTTTTTCTTCGCGCCCCCGCCCCAAACCGGAAAGTTACGCCCAACAAAAAGCGAGGCGACCTTGGGGTCGCCTCGCTCGATGTATGCCGTCGAGAGCCATCAGTAGAAGGTCTGCTGCTCCGCCGCCATCGCTTTCAGCCGCGCACAGGGGGCGAAGCGGTCGCCAAAGCGCTTCTGATGGTGCTCAAGACGCCCCACCAGATAGTCGATGCCGAGGCTGTCCATGTAGCGGAACGGACCGCCCAGGAAGGGGGGGAAGCCGATACCGAAGATGGCGCCGATGTCGCCATCCCGGGCCGAGGCCACCACGCCGCCATCCAGGGCCATGGCAGCTTCGTTGAGCATCAGCAGCACGCAGCGCTCGGCGATCTCCTGCCTGGCCAGTTTGGCCTGGGGCTTGACGCCCAGCACGTCGTAGACGCTCGCGTCCACCGTCTTCTTGCCCTCCTTGCCGGTGAGCTTGTTGCGCGGGGCCGCCTTGCCATAGAGATAGAAGCCCTTGCCGTTCTTGCGCCCCTTGCGATCGTCTTCCAGCAGCTTGTCAAACGCCTTGGGGGCCTGGAACTGCTCACCACCCAGCTCCTTTTCGAGGATGGGGGAGATCTTGGCCCCCACGTCGATCCCCACCTCGTCCAGCAGGGTGATGGGCCCGACCGGGAAACCGAAGTCGAGCAGAGCGCCGTCCAGTACCTCCACCGGCTCCCCTTCCAGCACCAGGCGCGCCGCCTCGTTCATGTAGGGCGCCAGGATGCGGTTGACATAGAAGCCTGCCTCGTCCTTCACCACGATGGGGGTCTTGCCCTGGGCCCGGGCGAAGGCCAGGGTGGTGGCCACCGTCTCGGCGCTGGTACCCGCGTGGGGAATGATCTCGGCCAGCGGCATCTTGTCCACCGGGCTGAAGTAGTGCAGCCCCACCACCCGCTCCGGATGCGTCGCCGCCGAGGCGATCTGGTGGATGGGCAGGGAGGAGGTGTTGGAGGCAAACACGGTGTGCTCGCCGCACTCGCGCTCCACGTCCTGCACCATCTGGTGCTTGAGGTTGATGTCCTCGAATACCGCTTCCACCACCATGTCCACCCGGTGGAACCCGGAATAGTCCAGGGTGCCGGTGAGCAGGCTCATCTGTTTCTCCAGCTCACTGCGCAGCAGTTGGCGACGCTTGAGCTTCCTCGCGAGGAGGTCGTAGCTGTAACGCATGGCATTGCCGATGCCGGCGCTCGCCACATCCTTGATCCGCACCGGTACCCCCGCCTTGGTGGCGGTGACGAAGGCGATACCGCCCCCCATCAGGCCGCCCCCCAGCACGGCGGCATGACCCACCTTGCGCGGCTCGGCCCCCTGATAGCTCACCTCTTTCTTCATCTCCGTGGTGGCGAAGAAGAGGGAGCGCAGGGCGGCGGATTCCGGCGTCATCACCAGCTCGCCGAAGTGGCGGGCTTCGGCCAGCAGGCCGGCCTGCATCCCCTCCTCCACGCCGATGCGCACCACCTCGATGATACGCTCCGGCGCCGGGTAGTTGCCCCGGGTCTTGGCCTTGACCCCCTTGCGGGCCTGATCGAACAGCACCTTGCGACCAAATTTGTTGGTCTCCAGCACCTTGCCCTGCAGATCCCGTTTCAGGTGGTGGCGCGGCTTGCCCTTCTTGGCAAGCTTGATGGCGGCCTCCAGCAAAATGGACGGGGGCACCATGTCATCCACCAGCCCGAGCTTCCTGGCCTGTTTGGCCCGCACCTGCTTGCCGGTCAGCATCAGATCCAGTGCCTTGGCTACCCCGATGAGGCGCGGCAGGCGCTGGGTACCGCCGGAGCCCGGCAGCAGGCCGAGCTGCACTTCCGGCAGGCCCAGCACGGTTTTACCGTGATCGGTCACCACCCGGCCATGACAGGCGAGCGCCAGCTCCAGCCCGCCGCCGAGGCAGGGGCCGTGAATGGCGGCGATCACCGGGATCCCCAGGGCTTCGATCTCGGCGAACACGTCCTGTCCGGCCCGGGACAGCGCTTCGGCATCCTGGGCGCTGGTGCAGGCCGCCAGCATGGCGATGTCGGCCCCGGCAACGAAGGAGTCCTTCTTGCCGGAGACGATCACCAGGCCGATCAGATCCCCGTTCCCCTTCACCTCGGCCAGCAGAGTGCGGATCTCGTCCGCAAAGGAGGCCTTCAGGGTGTTCATGCTCTCACCGGGCACATCCATGGTGAGGATGCCGATGCCGTCTTTGCGAATATCCAGAGAAAAAGTCTTGGCACTCATCATTCCACCTCCAGCACCATGGCCACACCCAGCCCACCCGCCGCACAGGCGGTGTTGAGCCCCAATCCCCCACCCCGGCGCCGCAGTTCATGCAGGGTCTGGGTGATCATGCGCGCCCCGGTGGCGGCAAAGGGGTGACCAAAGGCCAAAGAGCCGCCGAGCACGTTGAACTTCTCCATGTCCACCTCGCCAATGGCCTGATCCCGGCCCAGCTTGTCACGGGCAAATTCGGCGCTTGCAAACATCTTGAGGTTGGCCAGCGTCTGGGCGGCAAAGGCTTCGTGCATGTCGATGAGGGTCAGATCCCCAAGGGTGATGCCGGCACGGTCCAGCGCCAGCGGCGTGGCATAGGAGGGGCCCATCAGCATGTCCTGCCATACGTCGATGGCGGAAAACGCGAAGCTGCGGATGTAACCCAGCGGCTCCAGACCCAGCTCGCGGGCACGCCCTTCGCGCATCATCAGCACGGCGGCGGCGCCGTCGGTAAGCGGAGTGGCGTTGGCGGCCGTCACCGAACCGTGGGCCCGGTCAAAGACCGGTTTGAGCTTGGCGTAACTCGCCAGATCCGAGCTTTCACGGATGTTGTTGTCCCGCTCCAGCGGCGACTTGTAGGGGGGCACGTGGGCGGTGAACACCTCACCATTCAATTTGCCCTGCGCCCAGGCTTCGGCCGCCAGGGTGTGGGAGCGGTGGGCCAGCGCATCTTGCGCCTCGCGGCTGATCTGGTGGGTCTTGGCCATCTGCTCGGCGGTCTGCCCCATGGAGAGACCGGTGGAATACTCGGCCACGGCCGGGGGCACCGGCAGCAGGTCCTTCAGGCGCAGACGGCGCAGAATATTGAAACGCTGCTGGAGGTTGCGCGCCTTGTTGAGATCCACCAGGGCGCGGGCCAGAGACTTGCTGACCCCGATGGGCAGCACGGAAGAGGAGTCGGCACCGCCGGCAATGGCGATGTCCACCGTGCCGGCCATGATGGATTCGGTGACGTTGGCCACCGCCTGGAAACTGGTGGCGCAGGCGCGCGACACGCTATAGGCATCGGTGCTGACGCTCATGCCGGTGCCGAGCACGATCTCCCGGGCGATGTTTGGCGCTTCCGGCATCTGCACCACCTGGCCGAACACCAGCTGGTCGATGAGCTTGGGGTCGAGATCGGTGCGGGCGAGCATCTCGCTCACCACCAGTTTGCCCAGATCCACCGCAGGCACGCCGTGAAAAGCGGTGGCCTGCTTGGCAAAGGGGGTGCGCAGACCCGCCACGACGGCTATCCGTTCGCCCTGGCGAGTCGTCAGTTTCAATGGCTGTTTCATCCTGGCTCCTTGGGTTAAAAAGGCAGAGGTCTGACCTCATTGCGCCACATCTTAACAATCCAATCACAACTTTCATACGGCTGATTGAAACTAAATTGTCCCCATCTTGCCACCCTCCCTCGCCCTTGTGAGCCAACTGGGGTATAAAAAGATCAACTTCCATAAAAACAACGGGTTTATCGCATGGCAGCGGCCGAGTTCAGAGCACTTGGAGACTATCTGGGCAGCCAGATCCTGGGACAGGGTCCCCTCATCGAGGGGCTGCTGATCGCCCTGTTATGTGAAGGACATGTGCTGATCGAGGGTGCCCCCGGTCTTGCCAAGACCCGGGCGGTCAAGGCGCTGGCCGGTGCCGTGGAGGGGCGCTTTGCCCGTATCCAGTTCACCCCGGATCTGCTCCCTGCCGATCTCACCGGCAGCGAGGTCTTCCATCCCCAGGATGCGAGTTTCGTGTTTCAACCCGGTCCTCTGTTCAACCATCTGGTGCTGGCGGACGAGATCAACCGGGCGCCGGCCAAGGTGCAATCCGCCCTGCTGGAGGCCATGGCCGAGCACCAGATCACCGTGGGCAAGAAGAGCTGGCGCCTGCCCTCCCTCTTCATGGTTGCCGCCACCCAGAACCCCATCGAGCAGGAAGGGACCTATCCCCTGCCGGAGGCCCAGCTCGATCGCTTCTTGCTCAAGCTGCTGGTGGATTACCCCAGCCCCGCCATGGAGCTGGCCATCCTCCAGCTCAACGCCCGCGGCGACGCCCTGCCGACGCCGCCGGTCACCCTCAGCCAGTCCGACCTGCTGGAAGCCCGCACCGCCGTTCAAGGGGTACAGATGCAGGGGCGCCTCGAGCACTATCTGGTGCAACTGGTGTGCGCCACCCGCCCCGGCAGCGGCCTGTGCCCCGAGCTAGACCCCCTGGTCGCGGTGGGGGCCAGTCCCAGAGCCAGCATCGGCCTCGCAAGAGCCGCACGGGCCCGGGCCTGGCTCGCCGGGCGCGACTTCGTGCTGCCCGAAGACATCCAGCAACTGGCGCCAGCCGTGCTGCGCCACCGCCTCATCCCGAGTTATCAGGCGCTGGCGGACAACCTCGATAGCGAGGCGCTCATCGCCCTGCTGCTGGATGCCATTCCATGCCCCTGAGCCGACCCCCACAGGCAGCCCTATCGCCATGACCCCCGTCGCCGAGCCCCAGGATCACCCCGACATCGCCCTCACCCTCGAGCGGCTGCTGGCGGTGCGCCTCTGGACGCGCCAGGGCGAGCGTGCTCGCATTCATCAGGCGGCCCAGGGGCGTATCGGGCGCCAGCCCGGGCTCCATTTCAGGGAGCTTCGCCTCTATCAGGCCGGTGACGAAGTGCGTCACATCGACTGGCGGGTCACCGCCCGCCTCGGTCGCCCCCACACCCGCCTCTACGGGGAAGAGCAGGATCAGGCCCACTGGTTGCTGCTGGATCTCTCACCCGCCATGTACTTTGGCTCCCGCGCCCAGCTCAAGGCCCGCCTTGGCTGCGAGCTGGCCGCCGCCCTGCTCTGGCAGGGGGAGAAACAGGCCAATACCTTGATCTGCCAGGGCGCAGCCCCCCACACAGAGCACCAACGCGGCTCTCTCATGCCTCTGCTGGAAGCGCTCTGCCACCATTACGAGGCAGGGCTGGATCGCGCCCCCCCGCCTAGGACGCTGGCCCAGACCCTGGCACGACTCACCCTGCCCCACGGGGCCAGATTGACCCTGATAAGCCATCACCAGGCACCGGACCAGGCCCTCTGCCAGCAGTTGCAACGCCTTCGCCTGCGCCACGATATCCACTACTGGCAGATCCGCGATCCCCTGGAAGCCGCTCTGCCCGAGCAGGGGCAGCTGGCAGTGCAGGCAGGCAGACACAGCGGTTGGCTCGCGGGAGAAGATCCCCGCTTTCGCGCCCGCTACCAGAGGGCGGCCGACGAGCAGGCCGAGGCCTGTCGCCAGCAGTTGCTGCCCCTGGTGACGCGCCTCTATCGCCTCGACAACGGCGCCACCCTGCAACGCCAGTGGCAGGAGGGCGGATGCCGTCTGTTTTGAAGGGGGAGCAGGGCGTGCCCGCACCTGATGCATATCGCCAGCCCTCGTCCAGCGAGGCCTTGCAAGCCATTCGTGCCGAGCTGCGCGACATCCACCAAGGCCCCGCTCTCGAGCCTGCACAGGATCCTCGCCTGATGGCCCTCGGGGGGCTGCTGATCGCGGCGATCGCCGCTTGCCTGATCGCCACGACGGCCCTCACCCTGTTGCGCCAGCGCCGCTGGGCGCATCGGATAGACTGGCAGGCCGACGATCTCGTCCCCAAGCTGCAGGATGCCCTGCGAGAAGCGGCCATGGCCCGCTGGCCCGAGGCGGCCCCCCTGCAAGGGGAGGCCTGGCTCGCCTGGCTGGACAACAAGGGGGGGAGCGATTTTTCCCGGTTTGCCGCCCAGTGGCCGCTCTGGCTCTATGGGGGCAGAGTGCCCGATGAGGCGCAGCGCAAAAGATTGCGCCTCGCCTATCTCGCCTGGGGGCGACGCTGCGTCAGCGCGCCGCGATTCCCGGCAAGCAAGCGAGGGGCCCCTTCCCCGGAGGGTACGCGATGATCCTCGCCTGGCCCTGGTTTTCCCTCGCCCTCGCCCTGCCGCTGCTGGTGCGCTTCGGCCTGCCTCCCATGAAGGGGCGCAAGGGAGGAAACCGGCTCGTTCATGGAGGTTTTCCCCTGCTCCAGCCCCAGGCGGGGCAGCCCTTGTGGCGCATGATGATCTGCTGGTGTGCCCTGGTACTGGCCCTGTGCCGCCCCCAGTGGCAGGAGCCCCCGATCATTCACTACCAGAGCAGCCGGGACCTCATCCTGGCGGTGGATCTCTCCGACAGCATGCGCACCCAGGACATGCTGGATGACGGAGAGCAAACGGACAGGCTTGCCGCGGTGCGCCAGCAGATAAGCAACCTTGTCGCCTCCCGCCCGGGGGATCGCATCGCCCTGGTCGTCTTTGCCGATCACGCCTATCTGCTCTCCCCCCTCACCCAGGAGACCGGGGCCCTGCTCACCCTGGCCAGGGAGCTCGATTTCGATCTGGTGGGGCGCACCACGGCCCTGGGGGAAGCCATCCTGCTGGCACGCCAGCACGCCGACCCCACCCGCCCCACCGCCCTGCTGCTGGTGACGGACGGGCGCAATACCTCGGGCAATGCGGATCCCCTGACCGAGGCCAGGCTCGCCGCCAAAGCCGGCATCCGTCTCTATACCCTGGGGGTGGGCGCCGACCCCGACACCTTCGCCGGGCCCGCAGGGGACGCCGATCCCAGTGCCGAACTGGATGAAGCCCTGTTGCAGCAGTTGGCGACGCTGGGAGGAGGCCGCTATTTTCGCGCCCGCAACCGGGGCGATCTCGCCGCCATCAACCAGGCCATCGACACCCTGGAGCCCCTCGCCCGGCCCCAGACCCTCTCCCGGCCCCACCAGGAGCTCTACCCCTGGCCACTGGCCCTGGCCTGGCTGCTGCTCTGCTGGCCAGCCCGCTGGCACATCCCCCTGTCACACAGGCCATCCCATGAGTAGGCAGGCCATGATGGTGGCACCATGGAGCTGACCTTGCTGCGCCCCCTCTGGTTGCTGGCCCTGCTCCCCTGGCTGTGGCAGGGGTGGCGCCGCCGCGATCCCGGCTTGCTCTCCCCGGCCATGCAAGCCTATCTGCTGCCGAGCCGCCATCGGGCCATCCCCTGGCGCTGGCTTGCCTGTCTGCCGGTGATCCTGGCGCTCTCGGGCCCCGCCCTGCGCCAGCAGAGTCTCCCTATGCCGAGCCCGGCCCTCGATATCTGGCTGCTGGATCTATCCGACTCCATGCTGGCACAGGATCTGGCGCCGGACCGGGCAACCCGGGTGAGACTGGGATTGCAAGAGATGCTGGCCGACATAGCGCGGCAGGACGCGGCCCATCCCATCGCCCTCATCCTGTTTGCCGGGGATGCCTACCTCGCCATGCCTCCCACCCGGGATCATCAGGCCATCGCCCTGCTGCTGCCGGACCTGCGCCCGGCCATCATGCCTGTCCAAGGCAGCGCCCCCGAGCGCGCCGTTGCCCTGGCCCTCACCCTGATCCCGCCGGGCCAGTCCGCCCGTCTGCTGCTCGTGACCGACGGCCTCTCCGGGACAGCGCGCGATCGCATCGCCGCCCTCTGGCCCTGCCTCAACGACCTGTTCTGCAAGGCAGGCTCGGCCCCGCGGCTCGACATCCTGCTGGCCAGCGGGGGCAAGGAGACCCGGCTGCCCGGCGTGGCTGCCGAGCGCTGGCAGCTCGGCAGCCCGATCGGCCACACCTTGCCGGCGCCCGACGAGGAGGCCATGACCGCCCTTGCCGCCAGTACCGGAGGCAGGCTGGCCTGGCTTGATTCCGGCCTGCCCCGCTTTGCCCCCCTGCCCATGGGCCAGACCCTGACGCAGGGGCAATCCCGGGATCTCGGCCCCTGGCTGCTCATCCCCTTGCTCCCCCTGGCGCTGCTGGCGCGGATCGGCGCCCACTGGCTGCTGGTGATCCTCGTCATTGGCGTCGCGCCCCCTTCCCTGCAGGCGGCCTCCCGACAAGATGAAGAAGGCTGGCAGGCTTATCGCCAGGGACACTATCGGGAAGCGGCCAACGCCTTCCAGGATCCGGTCTGGCAAGGCAACGCCTGGTATAGAGCCGGGGATTACGCCAGGGCCGTCGCCGCCTATGGCTGGGCAAACAGCGCCACCGCCCACTACAACAGGGGCAATGCCCTGGTCTGGCTCGGGGATCTTGCCGCTGCGGAGCAGGCCTATCTGAGCGCCCTTCGCCTTGAACCTGGGCACAGGGATGCCTTGCACAACCTGGCCCTGCTGCGGGCCAACCCGCCACAGTCGGCGCCCTCGGCAAATGCCCCGGCGCAGGCCGACACTCCCGACCCCGCCCGCGCCTCAGAGGCTCCCCGCCCCCCGGCGCCCCCCGTGCTGCTGCTGGAGCAGCGCCTTCGCAAGGAGGCCCTGCGCCGCCCCCTGCTCAAGGTGGAGGAGCCCTGGTGATCCTCGTGCTGCGCTTACTCTCCCCCCGGATCGGCTGCTGGCTGCTGCTCGCCCTGTGCGCCATGCGGGTGCAGGCCGCTCCTGTCGAGGCCGAGCTGTTGCCGGGGGCGAGCGAGCGCGACTGGCTGCTCGTCATCGAGGCCGACGGGCTGTACCGCGATGAGGATCTCAACCTGCAACCGCTGCTGCGCCAGTTTGCGGTCGGGCGGGTCAGCATCCAGCGGGTCAGTGCCCAGAGCCGCAGCCTGACCCGCTGGCAGATCCCCCTGCACCTGCTCGATACCAGCCCGCGCCAGGTGCCCTCCCTGCCCCTTGGCGCCGATCTCACCCCCTCCCTGGCGGTGCCGACACGTTCCCTGGACGGCACCCTGATGCCGGCACAAGACCCGGTATTCTCTCCGGTCGAGCTGCAGGCCCGGGTGCTCCATGAGGGGAATCTCTACCCCGGCCAGCCCTTCATCTATGAGCTGACCCTCTGGCTGCCTGCCAACCTGGAGGCCCCCAACCTCGGCGAGCCCATCACCCCGGCCTTTACCATTCGCCGCCTTGGCGAGGATCGCTGGGATTCTCCCGCCAGCCCCGGCCTGCCCGGGCGTCTCACGCGAAAATGGCTGCTGCAGGCCAAAGGACCCGGGCTCCATCCCATCGAATCCCCCCGCTTTCAGGGGCGGTTGTCGCACCAGGACCAGGCCGGTGCGACCGCGCCGGGCAACGGGGGGGATCTGCTGTCCGCCAGGGCGGCGACCCTCTTCATCAAGGTGGACAAGGCCCCCCTGGAGCCGGTGGCGAGCAGCCTGGTGCTGCGCCAGCAGTTCAGCCCGGCGCAGGCCAGGGTGGGTGAGCCGGTGATCCGCACCCTCACCCTGGTGATGGAAGGGGGGGATGGCAACCGCCTGCCCCCCTTGCCGGCCCCGCCCCTGCCCGCCGGCCTCTCCATGAAGCCGGACGGCGAGCAGCAGCAGGAGCGATTCGTGGCCGAGGGGGCGCTTCGCTTCGAGCGCCAGTGGCGCCAGGCCCTGACCGCCGACGAGGCGGGGCGCTATGTGCTGCCCCCCCAGACCCTGCGCTGGTTCAACACCCAAAGCGGTCGCATCGAGGAGGCGCGCCTGCCCGCACATCCTCTGGTGTTCACGGCAAGGGAGAGCGCCACTCCCGCCTCCCCCACACCGGGGACCCAGTATCTCTATTGGGTCCTCGTGGCCATCCTGCTGCGGGCATTCATGCGCCGCTGGCCGCGCTGGCACGCCTTCTATCGCTTGCAACGGGCCCTCGCCACGGGCTCTCCTGACGAGACCAGGGAAACCCTGCTGACCTGGGCCGTCCTGCGCTGGGACACCCCCTGTCTGCATCTGGCCAGGCTGCCCTGTCACCGCGACCCCGCCATGGGGGCGCTGCTGGACGACCTGGATCGGGCCTGTTTTTCCCCCAAGCGAGTCCCTAGCGAACACCTGCCCAGACAGGCGCTCGCCAGGGAGTTGTGCACCTGGGAGAGCTTTGCGATAGCCTATGGTCTTCGAATACTGGCGTGGATGCGTGCATGATGCGCCCCTCATGAAACAGGACACCCCTTTATGGCGTTAGGTTTTTTCAGAAGAAAAAGGGCCGACACGGGAAAGGATCCCTGCACTTCTCCGGTCTATGGGGAGATGGCTGACAAACAAACCAAGTACGAAGCCCTGGTGCACGCCCTGCACGGGGACATCTACCGCTACGCCTACTGGCTGTGCCGGGATCCGCAAATCGCCGAGGATCTGGTGCAGGAGACTTTCCTGCGCGCCTGGAAGGCGATAGATACCCTGCTGGACGACAAGGCTGCCAAGGCGTGGCTCATCACCATATTGCGGCGGGAGAATGCCCGCCGCTTTGAGCGAAAGCAGTTCGATCTCGTCGACCTCGACGAGCACCCCCTACGGGATCAGGGTGTCCTGCCAAGCGAGCAGGAGATGGAGCACGAATGGCTCAGGCGTCACATCGCGCGCCTGCCTGCCGAGTATCAGGAGCCGCTGCTGCTGCAGGTTCTGGGGGGATTCAGCGGGGAGGAGATCGCCGAGCAACTCGGCCTGAACAAGAACACCGTCATGACAAGGCTGTTTCGCGCCCGCAACCAGATAAAAGAGGCCATGGAGTCTGCGAAACAACAGAGAGGACACACCAATGGATGAGCTTGAATTTCGCCGCCGGGCCATCACTCACCCCTCGGACAGGGATCCCGCCTTCTTGAAAGCCGCCGAGGCGTCACCGGCCAATCGCAAGCATCTGGACGAGATGCAGCAGCTCGAGCGCCAGGTGCGCAGCACTCTGGAAGTGGACGTACCGGCCGGTCTTGCGGAGCGGATCCTGCTCAGGCAGGCGATGGCAGCCGAAGAGGAGCAGGTGGTCCCGCTGCCCGTCACTCCTGCACGCACGCCATGGCGCGCTCTGGCCATCGCGGCCTCGGTCGCCTTCCTGCTCGGCATGAGCACCCGCTGGATCAGCTGGCCTGTGGCACCGGACACCCTGTCGCTGGCTCAGGTCGCCATGTCCCACGTTTATGGGGAAGAGCCCTTCATTCATGCGGTGGATGAGCGGGTCAGCCTGCACACCATCAACGCGAAAATGGAGAAATATGGCGCCACCCTGAGCGAGATGCCGGGCATGAAGGTAACCTATGTCAACCACTGCGCCTTCTACCAGGGACCGGCCCTGCACATGGTGCTGCAGGGCAAGATGGGACCGGTCACCCTGTTCCTCGTCCCCAAGCACCTGCCACTGACGATCCAGCCCGATTTTGCCGATGGCCGGCTCAAGGGGGAGGTACTGCCGCTCAAGGGGGCCAACATGGTGCTGATCGGCGACATGCAGGAGCCGCTCGCCCCCGTCGTCCGGCAGATCGAGTCCCGCCTGCAGTGGTCCATTTAACAGATCTTAACCCTGGCTGACCGGAACCGGTGCCACGCAAAAACACAGGCAGACACCCTCAATGTCTGCCTGTTCATCTCAGAATCCCCGCACGTTCCCGCTTCTTGCCTCTCTGACATCACATTTTTGCCATTTATTTTGAATGACACGAACGAAACCCTTTGTTTCTTATTTATCCAATAATGGATAAAACAGACCAATAAAACGGCAAATTCAAACAAATGATTAACACAATGGAAACTTTTATGTATTCTGCTGTCACTGGTCTGATTTCTTACCTCCTACCAGATCCATAGAATCACGCCAGAAATGTATGGGAAGAAGCTGACATAACAACAGATCATGTCGTCAATAGCCGCCAAAGATCCGCGATGTCGACAGAAAATCTGCTACAAAGAGAGAACACTATGACGACTGCCTTTTTCAAGAAAAGCCTGATCGCTGCGGCCGTGACCCTGGCCAGCACCCAGACCTTCGCCGCCGCGTTCCAGCTGAACGAGCACTCGGCCTCCGGTCTGGGTCGCGCCTTCGCAGGTGAAGCAGCCATCGCCGACAACGCGGCCGTGCTGTCCCGCAACCCGGCGGCCATGACCACCTTCGACAAGATGGCACTGTCTGTATCCGGCACCTATATCAAGCCCGACGTGGATGTGGCTGGCGACATCTATGCCGGCCCCACCAAGCTGGCTCCGTCCAGCGAAAGCGACATCGCCCCCGATGCCTTCGTGCCGGCCACCTACTTCATCCAGCCCCTGAATGATCAGTGGGCCTGGGGGATCGGCCTCTTCTCCAACTACGGCCTTTCCACCGAATATTCCAAGACCTTCGCGGCCGGTGCCGGCGCCGGTGACACCGAGCTGCTGACCTTCAACATCAACCCCAACATCGCCTATCGCATCAACTCCAGCTTCAGCGTCGGTGCCGGCATCAATGCCGTCTACGCCGCCGCCGAGCTGAACCGTTATGCCGGTGCGCTTTCCGCCGCCATTCCGGGCGCCAACTCCGATACCCGTCTGGCTCACCTGAAGGGCGACACCTGGGGCTTTGGCTGGAACGTCGGCACCCTGTACGAGATCAACGACAACAACCGTCTCGCCCTGACCTACCGCTCCCAGGTGGACTTGAGCTTTGACGGCGACTTCCAGGGTGCCACCTCCGGCAACCGCGTCGTCGATGGCAACCTGAAGCTGGATCTGCCGGCCCAGGCCGAGTTCGCAGGCTACCACCGCCTGAACCAGCAATTCGCTGTCCACTACTCCGTGAACTGGACCGACTGGAGCGCCTTCCAGGAGCTCAAGGCCACCAGCAGCAACTGCGCCGGCGGCGTGTGCCTGCAAAAAGACGAGAAGTTCAAGGACTCAGCCCGTTACGCCCTGGGCGGTACCTGGTACGTCAACCCGTCCTGGGAAGCCCGTATCGGCTTCGCCTACGACAACAGCCCCATCGAGCCGGAATACCGCAGCCTGAGCATTCCTGACTCCGACCGTATCTGGTACAGCGCCGGTGCCACCTACCACATCAATCCGGACATGAGCCTCGACTTCGGCATGGCCTATCTGGACGGTAAGGAAGTGGACGTGAACGAAGGCCTGCGCAACCACAGCGATGCGCTGCGCTGGAAGGGCACCTCCCACGGCAACGCCCTGCTGGCTTCCGCCCAGTTCAACATGAAATTCTGATTTTCATGTCATCATCGAGAGCGTCCCAGGGCGCTCTTTTTTTATCCAATTTCGCCAATTGAGCGCACAGCTGTAGTAAACAACTGTACTCTTTTCTTTTTTTATCAAACTGTTATGGGTATTTCTTTCAGCATTTAATCCCGTTTTGCCGCACGTTCCCCTCTCCCCGTTGCCTTGCTGGTCATACCATATAAAATCCCGGCCCCAACCGAATAACAGAATGAACACCCAGTTCATCCCGAGGAAAGACCATGCATCCGACGTTCAACCCCTCCCTCATAGCCCTCTTGCTGCTGTCGAGCCAGGTACAGGCTGCCGGCTTCCAGCTCGCGGAGCAATCCGCCACCGGCATGGGGCGTGCCTTCGCGGGTGAAGCCGCCATCGCCGACAATGCCAGCGTGCTCTCCCGCAACGCCGCCGCCATGACCCGGTTCGATACCCTGGCCTTCTCCGGCGGCGTCATCCACGTGCACCCCGACGTCAACATCGAGGGCACCACCCGGGTGCCTACCCCCCAGGGGCCGGTCAGTCTGGATGCCGGAGCCCACGACATTGCGGGTGACGCCTGGGTGCCCAACGCCTATCTCATCGTGCCCCTCAGCGAGCAATGGCGCCTCGGACTTGCCGCCACCTCCTATTACGGACTCGGGGTCAAGATGCCGGACAACTACAACGCCGGTCACTTCGGCAACGTCTCCGACATCAAGACAGTGGATCTGGGGGCCTCCCTGGCCTATCGCATCAACCGCATCTGGTCCGTCGGGGCCGGTCTCTCCGCCATTCAGGGGGAAGGGGAAGTGGGCGGCACTTTCCCCTCCAACAACCAGATAGCCAAGCACCTGAAAGGGGATGGCTGGGCCATGGGCTGGAACCTGGGCACCCTGCTTGAGTTGTCGCAGGCAACCCGCGTCGGTCTCTCCTATCGCCACGACGTGACCCTGACCCTCTCCGGTGACGCCATCGGCATCGATCAAAGGGGCCAGCCCTTCACCGATACCGGCAGCCTGGATCTGCCCCTGCCCGCCACCGCCGAGCTGGCTCTGTTCCATCAGCTCACCCCGGCCCTGGCGCTGCATTCGAGCATCAACTGGACCAACTGGAGCAAGTTCGTGCAGCTCGAATCCGAGCTCGACCACCACGGCACCATGCACATCAAGGAGGAGCACTGGGAAGACAGTTGGCGCTATGCCCTGGGGATGACCTACCAGCTGGCCCCCCAGTGGCAACTGCGCTCCGGTATCGCCTACGACCGCAGCCCGGTCCCGGCGGATCGCCGCACCATCTCCATCCCCGACTCGGATCGGGTCTGGTACAGCGCTGGCGTGGGCTACCAGATTGACCGTCACCTCTCGCTGGATCTGGGGCTGACCCTGATCGACGGCAAGAAGGTGGACGTGAGCGAAACCATGCAGCTCAGGCCCGGCATCCCCCAGACCACCTCCACTTTCAATGGCACCTCGGAAGGGGATGCCTGGCTCGCCGGCCTGCAGCTCAACTACCTGTTCTGACACCCCGGGTTTCCTGACAAATAGTATGCCAGTTGTTGACCTTCCCGACCGGTCGGCACTGGCATAGTGATCCGCTTCACCATAGAATCAAGCCTGTAACCATGGTGGAGAGATGCATGTATTCCTATGTAGCAAGGCAGCCCATTCTGGATCGGGAGTTGAACACCCAAGCCTATGAGCTGCTGTTTCGCGACAGCCTGGACAATGTATTTCCCTCCGTCTCCGCACAGCAGGCCACTTCCAGGCTGGTTGCCGAGCAGTTCTTGCAGCAGAACATCGATCAGCTCATCGGAGATCACCCCTGCTACATCAATTTCCCCCACTCCCTGTTGCTGGACGGATTGGCCGAGTGCCTCCCCCGTGACAAGGTGGTGATCGAGATCCTGGAGGATGCCGAGCCCGACGATGCGCTGCTGGAGAAAGTGATCCAGCTCTATGGGCTGGGCTATCGGTTGGCGCTGGATGACTTCACCATGGTCTCAGACTGGGACAGGTTCCTCCCCTACATCCATATCATCAAGTTCGACCTGCGCAGCACGCCGCAACCCTGCATCGAGCACTTCATGGCGAATCATCGCCACCTGCCCCTCACCTATCTGGCCGAGAAAGTCGAGGATCAGGCCGAGTTCGAGCGGATGAAGCAGCTCGGCGTCACCCTGTTCCAGGGATTTTTCTTCAGCCGCCCCCAGATGGTGCAACAGCCCACCATACCGCCGGCCCAACTAGTGGTGATGCAGCTGCTCGAGGTGGTCAATCAGACCGAACCGGATCTGGACAAGATTGAGCAACTGCTCAATCAGGATCTCACCCTCTCTCTCAAGCTGCTGCGCTACATCAACCACCTCAAGCGCTTCCCACAACCCATCGCCTCGTTTCGCCAGGCCGCAAGCTCCCTGGGGCACGCCCAGCTCAAGCGCTTCGTCGCCCTGATCGCCGCCACCAGTGCGGGAAGTGAAAAGAGCGCCGAACTCCACCAGATGTCCCTCATCAGAGCCCGGTTCTGCGAACTGCTGGCCCAGACCCATGCGCCCGCAGAGCAGGCACAGCAAGCCTTTGTCACCGGCCTCTTCTCCCTGCTGGACGTGCTCATGGGAGAACCGCTGGATCAGCTGCTCGGCTCCATTCCCCTGACCGATGACATTCGTGCCGCCCTGCTCACCCGCAAGGGCAAGCTCGGGTTCTACCTCGCGTTCTGTGAAGATTTCGAGAAAGCCGACTGGCAGCGGGTCGCCGCCAACACCGTCCGGCTCGGCCTCAACGAAGAGAAAGTCAGCCACCTCTATCTGAGCGCCACCGCCTGGGTCAACCAGCAGCTTCAGGCCATGGAAGCGCAACCGGTCCACTCCCGCCAGAAATGACAACGTCCCTCTTGAAGGGACGTTGTCATTTCATCAACCCGCAGCAATCTCACCCACGCATTCAGCCTGCCTCGATGGCGATGGCCGTTGCCTCCCCTCCCCCGATGCACAGGCTCGCCACCCCTCGTCTGAGCCCGCGGGCACGCAGGGCATGGATCAGGGTCACCAGGATGCGGGCGCCACTGGCGCCAAGAGGGTGCCCCAGCGCACAGGCCCCGCCGTTCACGTTCAACTTGTGATGGGGGATGCCGCACCCGGCCATCGCCAGCATGCTCACCATGGCGAATGCCTCGTTCACCTCGAACAGGTCCACCTCCTCCACCGACCAGCCCACCCGTGCCAGCAACTTGTCGATGGCGCCGACGGGGGCACTGGTAAACTCCGCCGGCAAGGCGGCGTGACTCTGGTAACCCACTACCCTGGCCAGCACCGGCAATCCGAGCCGGGCAGCGCTCTCGCCCCGCATCACTACCAGGGCTGCCGCCCCGTCCGAGATGGAACTTGCATTGGCCGCCGTGATGGTGCCGTGCTTGCTGAAGGCCGGCTTGAGGCCGCGGATCTTGTCGGGCCTGGCCTTGCCCGGTTGCTCATCCTCGGCCAGCAGCAGGGTGTGGTCAGCGGTCATGACGGGAGCCAGTTCCGCGGCAAATGCACCGCTGCGCTGCGCCGTCAACGCCCGCTCCAGGGAGGCGATGGCAAAGGCATCCATGTCGGCCCGGGTCAGTCCGCTGCGATCAGCACTCAACTGGGCGTAATGACCCATCAGATGGCCTTCGTAGGCATCCTGCAAGCCGTCCAGGAACATGTGATCGAGCACGCTCTGGTGCCCCATGCGAAAACCGCTGCGCGCCTTGTCCAGCAGATAGGGGGCGCGGCTCATGCTCTCCATGCCCCCCGCCACCACGACCTCGGCCTCCCCCAGGCGCAGGCTGTCCGCCGCCAGCATCACCGCCTTCATGCCGGAGCCGCACACCTTGTTGATGGTGGTACAGGGCACGCTGTCCGGCAGCCCACCCTTGAGCGCCGCCTGACGGGCTGGCGCCTGGCCGACCCCTGCGCTCAGCACGTTGCCCATATAGACCTCATTGACCTGCCCCCCCGTCATCCCGGCCTGCGCCAGCGCGGCGCGGATGGCGCAGGCGCCAAGCTCGGGGGCACCGAGCGCGCTCAGGGCCCCCTGGAAGGCCCCCATGGGGGTACGTTTGGCCGCCACAATCACGATATCCATCGATAGCACTCTCCTTGTTACATCGGGATAACATATGCCGCGACCGCGACGGGAACAAGACTTGCGAGGAAGTTGACGTTTGGGTAAGGTGCCAGCCTGCATTGACAACCAGATGGCAGCCAAGACAGCCCCATGACCAAATCCAGGGACGACACCCGCACCTTCAGCATCAGCGAACTGGCTCGCGAGTTCGATGTGACCACCCGCAGCATCCGCTTCTACGAGGATCAGGGCCTGCTCAACCCGACCCGCCAGGGACAGCACAGGATCTACAGCCGTCAGGACAGGGTGCGGCTCAAGCTGACCCTGCGTGGCAAGCGTCTGGGCTTCAGCCTCGCAGAGATCCGGGAGCTGTTCGACCTCTACGATGCGGACAAGAGCAGCCGCTCCCAGTTGCAGACCATGCTGGGGCTGGTGGCCGACAAGCGGGAGACCCTGCAGCAGCAGCTGGAAGATATCCAGATGGTCCTGCTGGAGCTGGAGGCGGCCGAACAGCGCTGCCGCCAGGCCCTGGCACACCTCTCCCCCTGAGGCACGCAGACGGGCGAGGCGAGCGGGGAACACCGCCAGCAAATAGACACAAATGAAAGAGGGAGGCTTGAAGCCTCCCTCTTGTCATGCATCGTGGACGACCGATATCAGGCCTCCTTGCTCCAGCGGTTCGGATCGTAATCCGGGCTGTAGCGATCGACGATGATGGCACAGGCCGCATCGCCGGTGATGTTCAGCGCGGTCCGGATCATGTCGAACAGACGATCCAGCGCGAACAGCAGCGGCAGACCCTCGATGGGAATCCCGGCCGCCAGCAGCACGGCAACCACCAGGAAGCTCGGGCCCGGCACACCGGCCTGACCGATGGCACCCAGGGTGGAGGTGACGATGATCGCCGCCCAGGCCCCCATGGAAAGATCGATGTTATAGACCTGGGCGAAGAAGATGGCGACCAGGCCGTAATAGATGGCGTTGCCGCTCATGTTGATGGTGGCGCCCAGCGGCAGCACGAAGGACGCGGTGGCGTTGGTCACCTTCAGATCGCGCTCGCAGGTCTCCATGTTGACCGGCAGGGTCGCCATGGAAGAGGCGGTGGAGAAGGCCACGATCTGCGGTTTCTTCATCGCGGAGAAGTACTTGCGTACCGGCGTGTTGGAGAAGAACGCGATCAGCAGCGGATAGACCACGAAGCCGAAGATGAGGATGGCGGCGATATAGACGACGAACAGCTTGAGCACTAGGGTCAGCACGTCGAAGCCGTAGGTGCCGATGGCGTCGGCCATCAGGCCGAAGACGCCGATGGGGGCGATCAGCATCACCTTGTTGATCATCCAGACGAAGGCGTCCACCAAGGTGTTGAGCCCGTCCACCAGCGGCTTGGCGCGCTCGCGGGGCTGCTTGGCCAGGGCGATGCCGAGGAACATGCAGAACACCAGGATCTGCAGGATGTTGGCCTCGTTCAAGGCGCTGAACACGTTGGTCGGGATCATGCCAAGCAGGGTGGCCACTGCATCGGGCAGTGCCCCCTTGTCGGCGTAGTCGCCGGAGAACATGGCCGCGGTGGCGCCAAAGTCAACACCCACACCGGGTTTGAACACCTGACCCATCACCAACGCCAGGAACACCGCCAGTGCGGAGGTGACGAGGAAGAAGGCGAGCGTGGTGACGCCAATCTTGCCAGCAGCGGGACTGGCCCCCAGGTTGGCGGCCCCGGACAGGATGGCCACCGCTACCAGCGGGATCACCAGCATCTTGATCAGCTGGATAAACAGGGTGCCGAGCGGCGCAAACACCGTGGCTTGCTCTCCCATGAGCGCCCCGACCAGCGCGCCCAGCACCATGGCCACCACTACCTGGAAGCCGATGCTTTTGATTAATCCTTTTGTTAACACAGAATGTTCCTTTATTTAGCAATTACTCACACTTTTACAGCGTAAATGACCACCCAGAGCGTCAAATCCTCTCCATTGCTCTGGCGGTGCGCTTTATCTCATATTTGCGCCCCGTTTTACATTAGAATCCGTTAACGAAATGCATTGATAACTTTATGAGAAAGTAAAACCTCAAAAGAGACACGGCTGTTTTTGCTCCTTTTACCATGACAACATCCAAAACAGTGTGCTACGTTGGCTCTGCAAACGTGCATACAGGGAAGAAAAGATGCTGAAAGTTAACGAGTATTTTGACGGAAATGTTAAATCCATCGGTTTCGAGCAAAAAGGCGAGAAAGCTACCGTTGGTGTGATGGAAGCGGGCGAGTACCTGTTCAATACCGCCGCCCCGGAGCGCATGACGGTGATCAAGGGCGCCCTCACCATCCAGCTGGCCGACGAAGATGAGTGGCACACCTACCAGCAGGGGGAATCCTTCGACGTGGCCGGTCACTCCTCCTTCAAGCTGGAAGTGAAGATCGCCTCCGCCTATCTGTGCGAGTTCCTCGACTGATGTATCACGGGCGCCATGGGATGCCGAGCGGCTCCCCCATGGCGCGTCTCTCCCGCGCCCATTTCCCTACCGCCATCACACCCCGCTATCTCCCCCCTTTTCAACGACTACAAAAAATTTACAATGTTTAGACGAAATCCATAATTGGAGTACGTCATGATCAGTGTCTTCGACATGTTTTCCATCGGGATAGGCCCCTCCTCCTCCCATACCGTGGGACCGATGCGGGCCGCCTGCGCCTTCATCCAGACCCTCAAAGCGAACGCACTCCTCTCCCGTACCGGACGCGTTGTCGTCGAGTGCTACGGCTCACTGGGCCAGACCGGCAAGGGGCACGGCACCGGCAAGGCCATCATCCTGGGACTGGCCGGATTTGAACCCGAATCCGTGGACATCGAGGCCATTCCCGCCTTCCTCGCCCAGGTAGAGCAGACCCAGACCCTCTGCCTGGGCGGTGAGCAACCCAGCGAATTTCCCCGCATCGGCGCCATCCTCTTCAACCGGCGCAAGACCCTTCCCGCCCACTCCAACGGCATGACATTGCGCGCCTATGAGGGTGACACCCTTGTGTTCGAGCAGACCTACTACTCCATCGGGGGCGGTTTCATCATCGAGGAGAGTCACTTCGCCAACGCCCGGGAAGAGGCGGCCCGCTTCGATGCCGCCCACCCCATCCCCTATCCCTTCGAGAGCGGCGCCGAACTGCTGGCCCAGTGCCAGGAGAGCGGCCTCTCCATCTCGGGGCTGATGCTGGCCAACGAGAAGGTGTTTCGCTCGGAAGCGGAGATCAAGGCCGGGCTTCGCAAGATCTGGCAGGCGATGCAGGGGTGTGTGGAGCGTGGCTGCAAGAGCGAGGGGGTGCTGCCAGGCGGTCTCAAGGTCAAGCGCCGGGCTCCCGCCCTCTATCGCCAGCTCTGTGGCGAGACCAATTTCAACAAGGATCCGCTGATGGTGATGGAGTGGGTGGATCTCTTTGCGCTGGCCGTCAACGAGGAGAACGCCGCCGGAGGCCGGGTGGTGACGGCGCCGACCAACGGCGCAGCGGGCATCATCCCCGCGGTGTTGCACTATTACGATCGCTTCGTGCGCAAGGTGGATGACGAGCTGCTGATGCAGTACTTCCTCACTGCCGCCGCCATTGGCATCCTCTACAAGAAGAATGCCTCCCTCTCGGGGGCCGAGGTGGGCTGTCAGGGCGAGGTCGGCGTGGCCTGCTCCATGGCCGCTGGTGCCCTGGCCGAGCTACTGGGCGCCAGCCCCGCCATTGTCGAGAACGCCGCCGAGATCGGCATGGAGCACAATCTCGGGCTGACCTGCGATCCCGTCGGTGGCCTGGTGCAGGTGCCCTGCATCGAGCGCAACGCCATGGGCGCAGTCAAGGCGATCAATGCCGCCCGCCTCGCCCTGCGCGGCACCGGCGAGCACAAGGTGTCGCTGGACAAGGTGATCAGAACCATGTGGGAAACCGGCAACGACATGAAGACCAAGTACAAGGAGACCGCACGGGGCGGCCTTGCCGTCAACATCACCGAGTGTTAAGCCGCTGTGATAAAGCCGCATATGGCACTCGAATACCCGGCATCGCCGGGTATTTTTTTGCAAAACGTTTGTCTGACGCTTAACAAAATGGATAACCATCAAAATAAATTTTATACTCGCGCCACGAATTCAACAAAAATAGATCTGTTTCAACTTTTTTTAGGCATTGAACCGTTACACTGTGGTTATCCGGTTCCCTGGCCTTTGTGACGACAGACCCGTCCCATGGATCCCTTTTCTGCGAGTGGGCATGGCGCCCCCTTCTACCCTGAGGTAATTGTTACATGATCAGCGTTTTTGATATCTTCAAAATCGGTGTTGGCCCCTCCTCTTCCCACACTGTCGGCCCCATGAAGGCAGCCAAACAGTTCGTGGATGAACTGCGTGCTGGCGGCAAGATCCGTGACATCACCCGGATCCAGGTCGATGTCTATGGCTCCCTCTCCTGGACCGGCAAAGGCCACCACACGGATACCGCCATCATCATGGGTCTGGCGGGCAACCTGCCGGAGAACGTCGACATCGACGCCATCCCCGAATTCATCTCCCGCGTGGAGCAGACCGGTCGTCTGCCCATCGGCCTGCACTGCCACACCGTCAGCTTCCCCAAGGGCGCCATGATCTTCCATGACGAGGCCCTGCCCCTGCACGAAAACGGCATGAGGCTGACTGCCTTCATCGAAGATGACGCCGTCTACAGCAAGACCTACTACTCCATCGGCGGTGGCTTCATCGTCGACGAAGAGAACTTTGGCAAGGGTGACAGCGGCGACATGTCCGTGAGCTATCCCTTCAAGAGTGCCGCCGAGCTCATCGCCCACTGCAGCCAGAGCGGTCTCTCCATCTCCGCCCTGATGATGGAAAACGAGAAGTGCTTCAACACCCCGGAAGAGATCTACAAGAAGCTTGGCAAGATCTGGACCACCATGCGGGAAGGGATCGAGCGCGGCTGCCGCACCGAGGGCGTCCTCTCCGGCCCGCTGCGCGTACCGCGCCGCGCCGCGCCGCTCTACCGCCAGCTGACCACCAACGAGAACCTCTCCAACGATCCCATGAACATCGTGGACTGGGTCAACATGTTCGCCCTGGCGGTGAGTGAAGAGAACGCCGCCGGTGGCCGCGTCGTCACCGCACCGACCAACGGCGCCGCCGGGATCATCCCGGCCGTGCTGGCCTACTACGACAAGTTCATCCAGCCGGTGAGCCGCGACGAGTACACCCGCTTCTATCTGGCCGCTGCCGCCGTCGGTATGCTCTACAAGATGAACGCGTCCATCTCCGGCGCCGAAGTGGGCTGCCAGGGTGAAGTGGGCGTCTCCTGCTCCATGGCCGCCGCCGGCCTGACCGAGCTGATGGGCGGCAGCCCCGAGCACGTCTGTGAAGCCGCCGAGATCGGCATGGAACACAACCTGGGTCTGACCTGCGACCCGGTGGCCGGCCAGGTACAGGTACCCTGCATCGAGCGCAATGCCATCGCCGCCATGAAGGCGGTCAACGCCTCCCGCATGGCCCTGCGTCGCACCTCCAAGCCGCGTGTGTCGCTGGACAAGGTGATCGAGACCATGTACATCACCGGCAAGGACATGGACTCCAAGTACCGCGAGACCTCCCGCGGTGGCCTGGCCATCAAGGTGATGCAGGTCGCCTGCGACTAACGCCGAGTCGCGATGACATGAAAAAAGCGGGATATATTCCCGCTTTTTTTTTGGTCGCGATTTAAAGGGCAGCGTTCGTGGATAAAGGGAGGCCGACAAGGGATAAAAAGAGACGGGCATATCACCTCCACCCGTTCGCCGTGACAGGAGAACGGGGGAGAGCTATTTCACGATGCGATCGGCCAGGGTGCCGACGGCCACCACGAAATAGGGGGAGCGATTCCAGTGACGCAGTACCCGGTAATTGTCATAGGCAAGGTAGCTTCGCCCGTGAATATCGTCGGGGCGGATGAGGGAGGCCTGCATGTCGACCGCAGGCAGAGGTGAGCCGTCCTGCTGGCGAACCCCGAGGGCCTGCCAGGTCGCCAGGGACTTGCGGGTATCAAGCCCCAGCAAGGCGGGGTCCAGGCGTTCTGGCACCCTCACCCGCCGTCCCCAGGTCTGGTCTTCACGCCAGCCGTTCTGGCTCAGATAATTGGCAGCCGATCCAAATACATCCGCGAGATTGCCCCAGAGATCCTTCTTGCCGTCCCCGTCCTGATCCACCGCGTATCGCAGGAATGACGAGGGCATGAACTGCACCTGTCCCATGGCCCCCGCCCAGGATCCCTTGAAGTTGGCGGGGTTCACATGTCCCTGCTCCAGAATGCGCAGGGCATCGAACAACTCGCCTTTAAAGAAGGCTTCACGGCGACCGTCCCAGGCCAGGGTCGAGAGAGAAGAGATAAGGGGATAATGGCCGGTTATTTTGCCGAAATTGGTTTCAATTCCCCACAAGGCAACAATAAAGCGGGGTTGAACCCCATATTCCCGGCCTATTTTTGTAAGCAGCGGCAAATGCTGGCGATATAAGGTTTGGGCTTGCTTGACTTTCCATTCCGGCACCGCCCGGGGAATATATGTGTCCAGGGTCAGTTTGAATTCCGGCTGATTTTTGTCGTGCCTGATGGCGGCATCGACAAGATGTACATCCGCAAAGGCCGCACTCACCGTCTCGGGCAACATGCCCGCCGCCAGCGCCTGCTCTTTGAGGCTCGCCACGTACTGGTCAAAATCGGGGCCAGCCTGCACCGGCGATCCCGACAGGGCGCCTGACAACAGCAGTGCCAGCCGCCCCGCCCTCATCGTGCGCCCTTTAATTGCGCCTTGTGCTGCTCCAGCAGGTTTTCCGGTGGCGGTGGCACCTGCAGATAAAAGCCCTGGCTCTTCAGGGCGGCCATCACCCGCTCCGTGGAGGCCAGCCCCAGGGGCTTGGCCGGGTCCAGTTTGGTCATCAGGACCAGTTCGGGACGCCCGAAGGTACTCATCAGCACCTCGGGAACGCGGGAAAAGTCCTCTCTTCGTTCAATAAAGAGATAGGTCTCGGCTTTTTTGCGACTTTTATAGACTGCACACAACATGGAAATTGATATAATCCGACGGGTTTATTGCCTCTGGTGGTGGCAAACTATAACATCAGGAATTGAATAACAATAACGTATTACCGTCTCGGTTCGGGGAAGATTCATGGTTGAACGCGATAACGAATTGAAAGGGACCACCTTCACTATTTCTGTGTTGCATCTCAGCGATGGCAATCCGGCCCGGATCCGACAACTGCTGGAGGCCAAGGTCGCGCAGGCCCCCCAGTTTTTTAATTGTGCCCCCCTCGTCCTCAATGTGGAACGCCTCGAAGCGATCCCCGATTTCGAACAGCTCAGGGAGCTGGTCGAGTCGGAAGACTTCGTGCTGGTCGGGATCACGGGGGCGCGGGACGAGGCGATGAAGACGGCCGCCAAGGCGGCAGGCCTCGCCGTCATGGTGTCAGGCAAGAGCCGCAAGGCAGAACCTGAGCCGACGCCGCCAGTGCCTGAGCCCAAGCCAGTGGAGGCCGCACCGGTTCCCCCGGTGCCAGCGCCCGTGGAGGCAAGCAAGGTCCACGTGGGCCCGGTGCGCTCCGGTCAGCAGATCTATGCAGCCGGCACCTCGTTGGTGGTGCTGGGTTCGGTGAGCCCTGGCGCCGAAGTCATCGCCGATGACAGCATCCATGTTTATGGTGCCCTGCGTGGCCGAGCCATCGCAGGGGCCAAGGGCAATCCCAAGGCCCGCATTTATTGCCAGCAATTGCAGGCCGAGCTGCTCTCCATCGCGGGCACCTTCCAGCTCAGCGATGCATTGCCTGCAGGCGTGATACAAGAGCCGGTCCATATCCGGCTCGACAATGAACAACTTCGTATAGACCGAATCAAATAGAGTTACAAGGAAGCGAGAATGGCGCGAATCATAGTCGTTACATCGGGCAAGGGTGGCGTTGGCAAGACGACAACCAGCGCGGCACTGAGCACCGGTCTGGCCCAGCGTGGCCACAAGACCGTGGTCATCGATTTTGACATTGGTCTGAGAAACCTGGACCTCATCATGGGTTGCGAGCGGCGCGTGGTCTATGACTTCGTCAACGTCATCAACGGGGAAGCCAACCTCAACCAGGCCCTCATCAAGGACAAGCGTTGCGAAAACCTGTTCATCCTGCCCGCCTCCCAGACCCGGGACAAGGATGCCCTGACCCGTGAAGGGGTGGAGAAGATCCTGGATCAGCTGGCGGAGATGCAGTTTGACTACATCGTCTGCGACTCCCCCGCCGGTATCGAATCCGGCGCCCTGATGGCGCTCTATTTCGCCGACGAGGCCATCGTCACCACCAACCCGGAAGTCTCTTCCGTGCGTGACTCGGATCGCATCCTCGGTATCCTGGCCTCCAAGTCCCGCCGTGCCGAGCGCGGTGAGGATCCCATCAAGGAGCACCTGCTGCTGACCCGCTACTGCCCGACCCGCGTCAACCGCGGCGACATGCTGAGCGTGCAGGACGTACAGGAGATCCTGGCCATCAAACTGCTCGGGGTGATCCCGGAGTCCCAGGCGGTGCTGCGCGCCTCCAACTCCGGCGAGCCGGTCATTCTGGACAAGGAATCCGATGCCGGTCAGGCCTACGAGGACGCCGTCGCCCGTCTGCTGGGTGACACCAAGGATTTCCGTTTTCTGGAAGAAGAGAAGAAGGGCTTCTTTAGCCGACTGTTCGGGAGTTAAGCATGTCATTATTGGATTATTTTCGTTCCAACAAGAAACAGAACACCGCACAACTGGCCAAAGAGCGGTTGCAGATCATCGTGGCTCACGAGCGTTCATCCAGAGGGGGGCCGGATTACCTGCCCCAGCTCAAGCAGGACATCCTCGACGTGATCCGCAAATACGTGCAGATCGACCCGGACAAGATCACCGTCCAGCTTGATCAGAAGAGTGACGAGTTGTCGGTGCTGGAGCTCAACATCACCTTTGCCGACGACCAGAAGAAGGGATGAGCTGACGCACCATGCGCGACCCCTTCCCCCAATGAAGACCGGATCCTTTCCCAGGATCCGGTTTTTTAATGCCTGGCGTCCCGGCATCTCGCCAAGGGCATCAGGGCCAGCTAGAATACCGCGCACCCCGAGGCGCTGCCGACGGGCTTTCCCTCCCCCCTTATCTGGAACACGGCTCTTATGTCTTTGAATGACGAAATGCACAGCGTCGAGGAACTGCTCGACACCGCCCTCGAACTCTTCATGGAGCTGGCCTCCGACAACCTGCCCGAGCAGGAGATCGTCCGCTTCAATCAGGAGTTCAACGACCGCGGCCTGCTGGCGGAGACCGATCCCGCCGACGACTGGGCGGCCGACGTGGGATTCGAGGTGAGCGACGCCGACTATGCCGAGATCTGGGTCGGCCTTGGCAACGAACAAGAAGAGTACGAGCACCTGTTTGCCCGCATGCTGCTCTCCCGCCGCGTCGACGAGAAGTTCTGCCACATCGAATGGCTGCCCCAATAATTCCGGATCCCGATGATCCTGGCCACTATGACTGGGACGGCGGGCCCGCGCCCGTGAGGCCTTCGCGCAAACGGCGACTGCTGGGCTGGCTCGGCAAGCTGCTGCTGGCCGCCTTTGCGAGCACCATCGTCTCGGTCGCGCTGCTGCGCTTCATCGACCCTCCCATGTGGACCTGGCGCCTCGAACGCGCCCTGTTTCCCCCTGCCAAGGTGGCCGAGGTGAAGCACGACTGGGTGCCGCTTGAGCAGATTTCCCGGGAGCTGCAACTGGCGGTGATCGCCGCCGAGGATCAGCGCTTTGCCGAACATCACGGCTTTGACATGGACGCCATCAGCTCGGCCCTCAGGCACAACCAGCAAAGCGGGCGGGTGCGCGGTGCCAGCACCCTCAGCCAGCAGACCGCCAAGAACCTCTTCATGTGGAGCGATCGCAGCTTCCTGCGCAAGGGGATAGAGGCCTGGTTCACCCTGTTGATGGAGCTGGGCTGGGACAAGTCCCGCATTCTCGAGGTCTATCTCAACATCGTGGAGTTCGGACCCGGCATCTATGGCGCCGAGGCGGCCGCCAGGCACTACTTCGGCAAACCGGCGATACGCCTCACCCGCTACGAGGCCTCCCTGCTCGCCGCCGCCCTGCCCAATCCCTGGCGTTATCGGGTCAAGCCCCCCTCACCCTATGTGCAGCAGCGCTCGGCCTGGATCCGTCGTCAGATGGGTCAACTCGGGCAAGTCACCCTGAACCGGGTTCACGGCACAGAGTAGCGCCATCCTGCGGATCAGAGGCGGGCCCCAGATGGCCGCCGACGGTTTCCCGATGAAGGGGCAGATAGTGCCACCACCAGGTTTCGCGCCGCCGCTTGATCTGCCTTCGGTACTGTCGTCGCTTCATCTTGCCAGGCCGCCCCGTCACGCCGCCCCTGCTGGCGGCTCTGTTAACCTTATCCCCTGATCCCGCCATTTGACAGCACGGCGTCACCGCCCCCGGGCTGGCTGCCCATCCCAATACTTGTTAAAGTGGCGAACCTGGACGTATCTGGAGTGATTTCATGGAACAACGTAGCCCGGATCAGCTGGTCGAGTGGGCCTATGATCAGTTTCTGGAGCAGGCCGCCGACATGCTGGCCCCCGAACAAATCGTCGACATCACCCTCGAGTTCGAGCAACGTGGCGCGGTGGAGGCAACCCTGCCCAATGCCGACTGGTCAACCGAACTCGGCGAGCCGGTTGACATGGCACGTTGGGCCGAGGTCTGGGTCGGCTTGCTGGATCATCAGGACGAGTTCGAGGTGATCTACGCCACCTTCCTGCTCCCCCGGGATCAGAGCGAGCACGACGTGCATATCCGCTGGCACCGCCAGCAACAGGCATAAGAAAAGGCGCCCCAGGCGCCTTTTTCGTTTTTTGCGCTGCCCGAGTCAGGGGCGTGCCGCGATGGCCTTGGCCAGACAGCGGCGACACCAGCAGGCGCTGGCATCGCTCATGGGCAACGCGGGAAGCTGGTTGCACCAGCAGCGCTCGATGGGTTCCCCCGCCGACACGGCGCAGAACGCCGGCTCGCCGCAGCCCGGGCAGGCATGGGTGCTCTTAGAGCCATCGAGCTCGGCCATACGGGCCAGCTGGGCCTCGCTGTCCATGGTTGACCACTGGCCTATCTCGGTCAGGGTGCGGCCACAGCCGAGGCAGAGCCCCTCTTTGGCCCGGCAGTCACCGATGCAGGGACTCGGCAACTTATTCGTCCCCTGCCGGCGTGTCGGAGCCCACGAGGCGGATGCTGTGCTCCTCGATGACGATCTTGCCCTGCTTGTAGAGGCCGCCGATCGCTTTCTTGAAGGTGCCCTTGCTCATGCTGAACATCTTGTAGATGACGTCAGGATCGCTTTTGTCTCCCACCGCAAGGCTGCCCCCCTGCTTTTGCAGGCGCAGCAGGATGCGCGCACCGGCGTCATCCATCCGGGCCAGCCCCGGCTTTTGCAGGGTCAGGTCCAGCTTGCCATCTTCGCGCACCTGCTTGACCCAGGCGGTCAGCGGTCGGCCCGTCATCACGCGGCCGAACACCTCGTTCTTGAACAGCATGCCGGCGTACTGGCCATTGACCACGGCCTTGATGCCAAGGGGGGTGTGCTCCCCCGGCAGCACCGTCACCTCGTCACCGCTCTTGAAAGGGGGGTCGATGCGCAGGAAGCGCTCCAGACGGCTGGTGCCGACCATGCGCCCTTCGTTGTCCAGCATCAGGTGCACCAGATAGACATGGCCCACCTGCATCGGCTTGTTCTGCTCGCGGCTTGGTACGAAGAGATCCTTTTTCATGCCCCAGTCGAGGAAGGCACCAATCTTGTTGGCGTTGACCACCTTGAGACCGACGATGTCCCCCACCATGGCGAAGGGCTTGTCGGTGGTGATCACCGGCTCGCAATCCGCATCCAGATAGAGGAAGACGGACACCTCGCTCTCCTCGGCGACGCCTTCCGGCAACTGGCGCCTGGGCAGCAGCAGCTCGCCGTATTCCCCCGCCGCCAGCCAGGCGCCGCGCTCCTCGATCTCGACGACGGTCAGGGTGTTCATCTTGCCAATCTGTAACATGGTGATCTCTTCTTTCAATATCCGGATGGGCCCATCTCATGGAAGACCCGTCATATAGAGGTGCATCGCCGCCGTCGGATGAGAGAGGACGGGGCCGATTTATGTCATGCAGGCGCGCATGTTACCCCAGAGCGGCAGCAGGACCTAGCCCCTCCCCCCTGTGTCTGACCTCTTTTCCCGCTCCCGGGTGGCCAGATTGACGATATTAGCAGCATTCAGTTCCCCCTTTGCTGCAAATAACCCCACTTTTAGGTAGACTTCGCGGCCGTCAATCCAGAGGAAGCGTCGATGAACCCAGCCACTCGTACCCGTCATCTCAATCATTGACATCCTCCCCCACCTTAGCGCTTCGCGTCACAGGAGGGGGATTCCCATTACTGGGTGATAGCTGCTCGCGCAGTACCGGGTTCCTGCTTCATCGGGCGGCCTGATTGCACCGCGCCTCCACAGGCTAAAACGGCGTGTCCCG
>NZ_JAGKRI010000366.1:0-293 GCF_017939255.1 Aeromonas sp. Prich7-2 | reverse complement strand
GGTAACGCGCGAGCCTGCGCAGGTATTTCTGCTTGCTCAACGCACCGCTTTCCCAACGGTGCCGGGTACGAAACACCGCATCCGCCAGCAAGACCAACCGGGCACCGATGGGCTGGTTGCACTGCTCGCTACTCTCGGCGATGGCCGCGAGATTGCGGGCCACGTGGGCCCAGCACAGTTGCCGCTGGTCGGCGTCGATAAACCGGTAGCCGGCGTACTGGTCGGTCACCAGCACCCCGTCAAACTCGGCGCCCAGCAGCCGCTTGGCCGCCTCCTGACCACGGCCATAGGCC
>NZ_JAGKRI010000006.1:0-4547 GCF_017939255.1 Aeromonas sp. Prich7-2 | reverse complement strand
AACTACCCGATGCACACGAGTGTGCTGGAAGGGGTGAACAACAAGATCAAAGTGATAAAGCGTATGGCATATGGATTTAGGGACTCAGAATACTTTTTTCTGAAAATCAAGGCGGCCTTCCCCGGAAAGCCGCGATGAACCTTTTTGTTGATGTGTCGACGCGTTGTTGTTTCATCAGACCGATGTGATGAGCACCAGGGGAGGAGCCTGCCGCCAGGCGAAGGATGATGCCAGGTGATGCAGACGACGAGGGCCCCCGACAGGGAGCCCTCGTGTGCATGAGGCGGGCTTGCCCCTGACGGGTCAGCTTGCCTGGGCCACGGCCGTGCGGCGAGAGAAGAAGAGACTGTCCAGCAGCCAGATGGCAACCATGGAGGCCCCCACCAGCGGGAAGCAGATCCCGAGCACGACCAGCACCGCGATGGCACCGCCCATGGGAGGCAGCTTGGCGGGCAGGGGCGGGGCGGCGAGGCGACCACTGGGACGGCGGCTCCACCAGATCCAGAGCCCGCTCACCGAGCTTGCCAGAATCATCAGGCAGATGAGCAGCATGACGAGCTGGTGCGGCCAGCCGTAGAGCTTGCCCATGTGCAGCATGACGCCGGTTTCCACCGTCTTGGCGACCGGGCCGTAATCCTGCCAGCGCACGTCGACCAGCACCTTGCCGCTGTATTGGTCGATGTGCAGGGTGGCGTCGTTGCGGGGATCATCGGCAAAGATGGCGATGGTATAGACGCCGGTTTCACCGACCGGGGGGGTGATGCTGTAACCCGGGCTGACCCCCCGCTCGCTGGCGATGTCGACCACCTGTTGCAGCGGAATGCGATGGCTGGCCATGACCATGCCCTCGTGTCCGCCGCCATGGGTCATGGCGCTGTGATCATGGCTCTCTGCCGTGGGTTGGGAGCTCGGCATGGGCAGGGTCTCGGCCCCCCAGGAGACGGTCTGTTCGTGAGCCTGGTTGAGGCTGCGGGTGAGGGGGGCCGACTTGGGCACCTCGTTCCACATGGCCGCAGGGAAGCGGTTCCAGACGTCGGCGAACTGGCCGCCCCAGAAACCGGTCCAGGTCATGCCCGTCAGCAGCAGCAGCAGCAGGAAACCTGCGCCCCAGAAGCCGACCACGGCGTGCAGATCACGCCACCAGAGACGGCCGCGCTGGTGCATTCTCGGCCAGAGGATGCCTCCCACACCCGGTCCCTTGCGGGGCCACCAGAGATAGAGTCCGCTGACGAGGAGCACGATTCCCCAGCCTGCGGCCAGCTCGATCAGGCGATCACCCGTGGTGCCAATCATCAGCTCCGCATGGAGAGCGCGCGCCACCGCCTGCAGGTTCCACTTGTTGTCCATGGTACCGAGCAGGGCGCCGTTCGCGGGATCCATGAAGAGGGTCAGCTCCTGCCCTTCACGCATCACGACTATCTGGGCGCTCGCGTCCGCTGCCACCGGGGGCAGGTATTTGCGCAGGCTGGCGTCCGGCATGGCGATGGTTGCCTTGGCCAGCAGCTGGTCGGCACTCAGGGTCTGGGTGGCGGGCGTCACCTTCATCAGCTGGGGGTAGAGCAGGTTGTCCAGCTGCGGCTTGAACAGGTAGACGATGCCGGTGAGGGAGAGCAGGATCAGGAAGGGGGCGACGAAGAGACCAGCATAGAAATGCCAGCGCCAGATCCGTTGGTAATAACTTGCGTCTTGTTGCTTCATCGTTGTTCCCTGGGTGAACGCCAAAAGGTTTCAGTAGGTGGAATGTTTTGAGTGGCGCGGATAATAGCAGCAACGTTTTGTTAACTGCAACAGAACATGTCGAAGAAATGTACATTCCGCCACCGGGGTAAAAACGGGGGTTGAATGGAGCTTTCCGTTCACAATGCGGGGAGCTTCATGGACTTTTCGGGGATAAATTCTTACTTTGTGGCAACACAGGGCATATCAGCCGCAGCGAAGGACTCAAGGCAGGAGGTGAACGTGCAAGCACACGGCCATTTTGAGATGCAGCGACAAGGGCAACTGCTGATCTGTCGGCCGAGCGGCCCTTTCAACCTGGCAGGCGCCATGGCCTATGAGGGCAAGTTCAGCCAGCAGATAAGCCGTTTGCAGGGAGCCCCCTGGGGCATCGTCGAGGTCGCGACCGAGTTCGAGGCCGCCGGCCCCGAGGTGCTGGCCCGTTTTCGTCGCCAGTTCAACTGGTGCGCCACTCATGGCTGCGCCTTTCTGGCGGTGGTCATGATCGGGGATTTCAAACGTTATCTGGCGGATCACGTCTTCAGCGAGCTTCCCTTTCAGGAGGTGCGCTATTTCGAGGAGGAAGCGCAGGCCATCCACTGGCTGACACAGCGCCTCGAGGGGCTGCAAGGCAAGGAGATCCACGTCAGTACGGGTTGAACACCCCGGTTACTCCAGCCTGATGAACCACTTGTCCCGCTCGTCGAGGCAGTCGGGCTCCCCCATCTCGAATTCACGGCAGATCAGCGGCCGCACCTCGTAGATGCGACACATCATGGTGTTGCGGTCGAGGGCGGCGCACCAGCCATCTTCCAGTCTGTGCATCACGGGCACTTCTCCTTCCCGCTCCTCGATATAGCGGTCCGGCACGCCGGTGTCGGTGAAGAGCATCACCTCGAGGCGGCAGCAGCAGGCTTCGCAGTTCTGGCAGCTCACATCGCTCTGGATTGCTTGGGTCATGTCACCTGTCTTGCCGCATGGCGGCGAATGATATGAAACAGGCGCCTGTCAGGCGCCTGTGGTCTGGCCGGGCGTGTGAAATACCTTAGCCCAGTTTGCGGGCACGGTAGCTGCGCCCCTTGATCTTGCCTTCCTGCAACCGCTTGAGGGCGGCGCTCGCCACCTGGCGCTTCACCGCCACGTAGGAGTACTGCTCGGAAATCTGGATCTTGCCCACATCGGCCCCGGCAATGCCGCCTTCGCCGGTCAGGGCGCCGAGGATGTCACCGGCACGCACCTTGCTCTTGCGGCCCGCATCGATGGAGAGGGTCACCATCTGCGGCGCGATCGGCTTGATGTCGCGGCCGATCCCGGCCAGGTCGCCCTGGGGAATGGGGGCCTGCTGGTACTCCTCGATGAAGTTGACGCGCTGGGCCTCGTTCGGCTGGTAGAGGCTCAGGGCCAGGCCCTGCTGGCCAGCGCGGCCGGTACGGCCGATGCGGTGCACGTGCACCTCGGGGTCGTAGGTGAGCTCGTAGTTGATGACGGCGCCCAGCTCCTTGATGTCGAGACCACGGGCCGCCACGTCGGTGGCGACCAGTATGGTGGCGCTGCCGTTGGCGAAGCGCACCAGCACCTGATCCCGCTCACGCTGCTCCAGATCGCCGTTCAGCGCCAGCGCCGAGAAGCCCTTGGCGGCCAGGTGATCGGCCACGTCGTTGCAGGCGCGCTTGGTGTTGC
Organism: Aeromonas sp. Prich7-2; assembly: GCF_017939255.1. NCBI lineage: Bacteria > Pseudomonadati > Pseudomonadota > Gammaproteobacteria > Aeromonadales > Aeromonadaceae > Aeromonas > Aeromonas sp. Prich7-2. Next base: position 1,151 of record NZ_JAGKRI010000006.1, on the reverse strand, counting down.
AGAACACCACGCAGGAGCCCGGTTGGTAGTGGCTGAGCAGCCAGGTGAGGGCATCGAGGCGCTGGCCGGCCGGCACTTCATACAGCTTCTGTTCGATGGCGCTCTCTTCGTGCAGGGACTCTACGCTCACCTCCACCGGGTTGCGTTGCACGCCGCGGCTCATCTGGGCGATCCCTTCTGGATAGGTGGCGGAGAACAGCAGGGTTTGCCGGTCCCGCGGGGCGTGGCTGATGACGCGGTTGATGTCTTCGCCAAAGCCCATGTCCAGCATGCGATCCGCTTCGTCCAGTACCAGCGTCTTGAGGTCGTCGAGCTCAAGGGTGCCCTGCTCCAGGTGCTTGAGGATCCGGCCCGGGGTGCCGACGGCGATGTGGGCGCCAAAGCCCAGGGTGGCGGATTGCGGTGCGGTCGGGGTGCCGCCGCACAGGGTCACCAGCTTGACGTTGGGCAGGGTACGGGCAAGACGGCGGATCTCGGTGGCCACCTGATCCGCCAGCTCGCGGGTCGGACAGAGCACCAGCGCCTGCACGGCCAGCCGGTTGACGTCCAGCTTGGCCAGCAGACCCAGGCCGAAGGCCGCGGTCTTGCCGCTGCCGGTTTTCGCCTTGGCGATCAAATCTTTGCCGTCGAGCACCAGGGGCAGGCTCTGGGCCTGGATCGGGGTCATCTGCAGATAGCCCAGGCTGGCGAGGTTGTCCTGCAGGGCGGAGGAGAGGTTCAGGCTGCTAAATTCGCTGTTGTTCACAAAAGGACTCTATGTCGGAAAACCAGAAATGGGGGTGCGCGGTGCGCAAGGGGGCGCATCATACCAGAATGTGCCGCCGGATGCGGTGAATATTTGAACGGTTGGTGTCATGGGTTGCCGATGGAGGCTTCTGTCTGCGTTGGCGGGCTTGCGGTATGTAAAAAGAGCACAATGGAACAGGGTGGTCATGGCCAGATCATGATGAATGGCGAGAAAACGTTTTTAATTAAACATGTCCTGGTGATGATAAGTCATCGGAGGATCATGTACAGGATCTTTAGCTACAACCAATTGAAATAGATAGAAAAAAGGCTTCGTTTGTGATCTGATTTAATCGCAAAAAAAAACCGACACGCCCGAAGCCATGACTATTATCAATGCAACCCAGTACCTCAAGCAACTTCTT
>NZ_JAGKRI010000067.1:0-13144 GCF_017939255.1 Aeromonas sp. Prich7-2 | reverse complement strand
TTCTGGGCCATAATAATAAACAGTTGGTTAAGATCTCGACTATTTACAGCTTGGCAACGCAAGGTACAATTAAAATCGTACTTGGAGCCGTTCAACTGATCGAGACTTGATCAACTTGTGCAGAGAATGATCATGCGTCGGCCCTGCTTCGTCGGCGCAAAGACCTGACCAAGGAGATTCTCCGCCACGGGCAGGGAATGAGCAGAATGGGTTGTCGCCTTGAATTTGCGCTTTTGTTTGCAAGACAACCCCATTTCACGGCGCAATCGCCCAATCCGGTCCCGCCCAGCGTAAAATCCTTCGGCGGCCAACTCAGCTTGTAAACGCGATGCGCCATAGGTCTGGCGCGTCTTGCTGTGAGCAGCCCGAATGGCGACCTTGAGTCGTTCATCTTCTTGTTGGCGCTGTGACGGTGGACGCTGGCGCCAGTGGTAGAAGCCCGCACGAGAGACCTCCAGCACACGACAGATAACGGAAATGGGATAGATGTCCTGTTGGTTGGCTATCCACGCGTACTTGGCAGTGACTCCTGAGCAAAGTACGCGGCGGCCTTTTTTATGATGTCGCGCTCCATGTTGGCTTGTGCGAGAGCTTTGCGTAGCCGGGCCACTTCAGCCTCCAGCTCGGCGACAGAACGCGCTCCGGGAATGGCCGATGTATCCTTTCCTCCTTTGGCTGCGACCACCCAGTTGCTCAGTGTGCCTTTGGCAATACCCAACCTTCTGGCGGCTTCAGCTTGGCCAAGGCCTTGCTCCAACACCAGTCGAACCGCCTCTGCCCGAAACTCTGGTGAATAGTGTTCTCTCGATTTCATTCAATACCCCCGATTGTCTCATCGTAACAATCGGGACTGTCTGTGAAAATCAGGATACCTCATCGCGTAATGCCCTGAATCGTTTAGACAATTTCAGGGCCTTCGTCGCACTTATGCTTTTGGCGTTAACATGCCATGTGTCACGATGAAATCGATGATGGTATCCACTCCCTGACCGGTTTTCAGATTGGCGAATGTCCACGGTTTTTGTGGGCGCATACGGTTGGTGTCTGATTCCATTACATCTAAACGCGCACCAACATACGGGGCCAAATCGATTTTATTGATCACTAATAAATCAGATTTGGTAATGCCCGGCCCGCCTTTGCGTGGAATTTTCTCGCCTTCCGCCACATCAATCACATAGATGGTCATATCAGCTAATTCAGGGCTGAAGGTGGCACTCAGGTTGTCGCCACCGCTCTCAACGAAAACGACATCCAGATTGCCGAATTTCTCACTGAGCGCTTCAACAGCGGCCAGATTCATCGATGCATCTTCACGGATCGCCGTGTGCGGGCAACCACCGGTTTCCACCCCGACAATACGCTCGGCAGCTAACGCACCTGCTTCGGTTAAAATACGCTGATCTTCTTTGGTGTAGATATCGTTGGTGACGACGGCAATCTCAAAGTGATCGCGCATTTTTTTACATAATACTTCTAACAGCGCAGTTTTGCCGGAACCAACAGGGCCGCCAACGCCAACTCGTAATGGGGATGATGTTTGAGTCATAAGAGTGTCCTTTCCAATCTGATTATGAGCGGAATAACCGCGTGTATTGTATTTCGTGGCATGCACTGGCGATGGCGAGGCAGGTTAAACTACCTCCGATCTCATCGTCTTGCACAGTGCAAGCCCGTTGGTATTTTTCAGGCAGTTGCGCGGATAATTTTCGAAGCAATGTCTGACCCGCTTGCTGACCAATGGGCACTAATTTAATGGCCGCCATGACAGCACCTTCCAGCAATGCGAACCCCCAGCCCAACGCCAGTTGCTCGACACTCAGGCTGTTTTTTGCGCCAAACCACGCCATGCCGGCCAGTTGTGAACGTTTCAGATGAACGGCCATATCGGCACTGCCAGAAATGCCCCAATCTTTGATCACACGATAAAACGCATCACCGCGCTGCCCTTCTTCCAAGCGGAATTCCTCGCTTTCGCGACTTGCGACCAGCAAATCGATAGCGTCTACAAAAGCAGTCAGATCATCTTGTCGGGCAGCAACATAAAGGCGGTTAAGGAGCGGCCAGTCGAGATAGACCAGCCCCTCATCCATCTGATTAGTCAGCCATTGTTCAAATTCAGCGACGTTTTTAACCCAACCCGTTTCAACCGCCCATTCCAACCCTTGCGAATAGGTAAACCCACCCACGGGCAAATTAGGACTCATCAGTTGGAACAGCTGCAACCAACTGACTGGCGAGCTTTGATTAAGCGCTGAAAAAGTCATGGATTAACCCACCAACAGAACTGACGCCGACGCAAACACCACTGCTGCCCAGCCTTTTTTCAACCATGCTATGTGGTTCGCTTTGCTGCCAACCGCATAACCCACCGCCAGCAACACCAGCGATGAAACCACAGCCCCCGCAGTGAACAACGCGACTTGCCCGACAGGCGCTTCAACACCATGCGCCCAACCATGAAACAGCGCAAAACAAGGTATCATCCAGCTCATTATTGACAAACGATTGGGCGCAAACACCAAGGCACCCGCAAACCAGAGCGAGGCCAGCACCAGCGGTTCCACCAGATTATTGCCGCCCAGCAGCACACCCGCACCAGTACCAACCACCATGGCCAGCAGGGTCAATAATGGCAGCGATAAACGACGCCCCGTTAATGCCGCCAGAAAGCCGCTGCTCAGTAACATCATCAAATGGTCAAGGCCAGACAGTGGATGCAACACCCCCGATGAAAAACCGTGCTCCATGTGCCCAGGGTGAGCAAAGGCAGGTGTAGCCAGTAACATCAGAGCGATTGCGGTGGTCATACGTGATTTGTTCATATTAAATTCCTTTTTTTACTTATTAATTAGTTGCTTATGATGTTTTCAAAAAACCATGCATCGGCACGACGGTCGCTGCACTGGCTGCATGAGAGTGAGCATGCAGATGATCATGGTTGTGACCATGTTCGTGATCATTATGATGATGGTGATGCCCTGCGCCCGCTTGCGATTGGTAAGCGCCAGCCTCTGGTTCAAATGGCGCAAGCTCAACCGCAACCGAGCCACCTAAACCAACCACCATCTCATCGAGCACATAATCGTGCTGATAACGGGCAAAACCGGCCTCGATTTGCAGCGGTACATGGCGATTACCGAGGTGATAGCAGATCCGACTCAGTAGTAACGGGTCATTGCAGCGCACCGTGGAAACCTGCTCTTCGGCGGCTTTTACCATCACGACAACTGCGCCAGCATCGTCAGTCAAACACTCGCCGCCACGTAATAGCTGACCACGAGTCAGGAATAGACCGGCTGCATCGCCATTATCTAAAGTGACTTTCAGGCGGCTTTTGATACGCAGATCGATCGACAGTGTCAGCGTTGTGAGTAGCGCTTTTCCTGCTGCTTCTTCTGTCGTTAATCGTTGTGTGAGTCGAATCATTTTGTGTTCCCAAGTTCGCCTAGAATAAAAAGTAACGCTGTGCCATCGGCAACACCGCTGCGGGTTCGCACGTCAGTAATTCGCCATTGGCGCGCACCTGATAGGTCTGGCTGTCGACTTCAATCAGCGGCTGCCAGTCGTTGTGGATCATGTGTGCTTTCTTCACTGAGCGGCAGTTCTTCACTTCCCCAATCAGACTGTTTAATCCCAGTTGCGCAGGCAAACCAGAGCGAATAGCCAAGCCAGACAGGAACGTCATGCGGGTCGAATGCATCGCACGACCGAGCGCACCAAACATCGGGCGGAAATGTACCGGTTGTGGCGTTGGAATAGACGCATTGGCATCACCCATCGGTGCTGCGGCAATCATGCCTCCCTTCAAAATCATGGAAGGTTTCACACCAAAGAAAGCCGGACGCCACAACACCAAATCGGCTAATTTGCCCGGTTCAATCGAACCGACTTCATGGCTGATGCCGTGCGCTAAGGCTGGGTTAATGGTGTATTTGGCGATATAGCGCTTGATACGCGTATTGTCATGTCGTGCTGGGTCGCTACCGAGGCTGCCGCGTTGCACTTTCATTTTGTGCGCAGTCTGCCATGTGCGCGTGATCACCTCACCGACACGTCCCATTGCTTGTGAATCGGATGAAATCATCGAGAATGCACCGAGGTCATGCAGAATATCTTCCGCTGCAATGGTTTCACGGCGAATGCGTGATTCCGCAAACGCGACATCTTCAGGAATGGCAGGGTCAAGATGGTGACAAACCATCAGCATATCGAGATGCTCATCGACCGTATTCACAGTGTAAGGGCGCGTTGGGTTTGTGGAAGACGGCAGCACGTTCGCCAGCCCGCACGCCCTGATAATGTCTGGTGCATGACCACCGCCCGCACCTTCGGTGTGATAGGTGTGAATGGTACGATCACCAATCGCAGCCAGTGTGTCTTCGACAAAGCCGCTTTCGTTCAGTGTATCGGTGTGAATAGCCACTTGCGTGTCGGTCTCTTCTGCCACATTCAAGCAGTTATCAATCGATGCCGGTGTGGAACCCCAATCTTCATGCAGTTTGAGGCCAATGGCGCCTGCGGCGACCTGCTCATGCAGCGCATCGGGTAAGCTGGCATTGCCTTTACCAAGGAAACCCAAGTTCATCGGCAGGCTTTCTGCCGCTTCCAACATGCGCGCCATATACCAAGGACCCGGCGTACACGTTGTGGCATTGGTGCCCGTTGCCGGGCCTGTGCCCCCACCCAACATGGTGGTCACGCCAGAGCAGAGCGCTTCGTCGATCTGTTGCGGGCAGATGAAATGAATATGGCTGTCGATGCCACCCGCTGTGACAATAGAGCCTTCCCCCGCGATCACTTCGGTGCCCGGGCCAATCACTAATGTCACGCCCGGTTGCACATCAGGGTTGCCCGCTTTGCCGATGCCGGCAATACGGCCATTTTTAACCCCGATATCCGCTTTAACGATGCCCCAATGGTCGATGATCAGCGCGTTGGTGATCACCAAGTCAAGGCAATAACGACTCAGCGCCTGCCCCTGACCCTGACCATCGCGAATGACTTTTCCACCACCGAATTTCACTTCGTCGCCATAAATGGTGAAATCTTTTTCCACCTCCAGCCATAACTCGGTGTCAGCCAACCGCACCCGATCGCCCGTGGTTGGGCCGAACATATCGGCATAGGCTTGTCTGGAAATAATACTCATGCCTGAACTCCCTGTTCGTTCTGTGCACCCTGATCACTTTGCGCAATTTCATCTAACGGGCCCATCACATCGCCACGGAAACCATACACATGGCGGCGCCCCGCGTATGCCACCAACATGACCGTGCGGGTCTGGCCCGGTTCGAAACGCACCGCAGTGCCAGCAGGAATATCAAGGCGAAAACCGCGCGTGGCAGCACGGTCAAACTGCAAGGCAGGGTTGGTTTCAAAGAAGTGGTAATGTGAGCCGATCTGGATCGGGCGATCGCCTGTGTTGGCAACAGCCACTTGTAACGTCGCACGGCCTTCGTTGAGTAGCAGTTCACCATCGGCAACCTGAATTTCTCCGGGGATCATAGGCGCTCCTTAAATGATGGGTTGATGAACGGTGACCAGCTTGGTGCCGTCAGGGAATGTCGCCTCGACCTGCACATCGGGGATCATTTCGGGTATGCCATCCATCACCTCATCGCGAGTCAAAATGGTGCGACCGTAATTCATCAACTCGGCGACCGTCTGGCCATCACGGGCCCCTTCCAAAATCGCAGCACTGATCAGCGCAATCGCTTCCGGATGATTGAGTTTTAAACCACGCGCTTTACGTCGCTCGGCCACCAGTGCGGCGGTAAACAGCAGTAACTTGTCCTTTTCGCGAGGGGTCAGATCCATCTTGTTCTCCTTGTAAACCGTAATCAGGTATTCCAGATCCGCGGACGACATGCGGGGCACCCAATCACCGTCGGGCGCAATGCTTGCCAAATCGTCTGCATTAATTGTTGTAACGGCTCGTTGTGTGCGCCGAGCAAGCGCACAATCAGTAAGTCATTGAGTAAGGTCACGCCAGCCGGTGCTGCGTAGCCTTGCAGTAATTCACGTACCAGTTCCCGTTCTGTTTCAGAACAAGGCGATGCGATGAGGGTCGCGACCAGCGGATAGCCTGCTAAACCTGCCCGGCGCTCGAGATCAGCGGCATCAAGCACCCGCAACGATTCATTCAGGCATAACCGCTGGTTACGATAGACGCGCCAACGGCTGCGTAACTGCCCTTCCAAAAATCGCTCTTCATTGACGGGCCGACCAAGCGAGATGCACTCCCAAGCGATCAATCGCGAATCACTTTCCAGATGGAAGGTGCTCTGCAGTTGCAAATTGGCACCGGGAAACAGAATGTTATCTTGCGGTAGCCACTCCAAAGCGGCACCTTCCGCCAGTTGGAAGGTTTGTGTGACCTTCGATTGTGGCCCCGCGCTACGATAAAACTTGGTGGCACCAGGGGTAGTCAGCAGCGCATGCGCCTCCTGTTCCACCTTAATTTGCACATCGAGCTCATCGCCACCTACCACGCCACCCGGTGGATGCAGCAGGTAGAGATGACAAGGCATGCCTTCGGGGTAGAATGGTCGTTGCACGGTCAGCGGGCCGTACTGGCGTCGTTCGGCCAGCACGGTCTGATTGCCGCGACGAGAAAACCCCAGCGACAAATGCGCTTGCCAGCCGGTTTGCATGGTTGCTATCGCTGCCGGTTGCATCGTCATACCGTCAGATATTCCTTGATCAGCCCTTCGTTGAGATCAGCCATCAGGCCGTCAGCAACACGACGACCGCGATCGAGCAGGCAGAAGCGATCGCCGACTTTGCGGGCAAACGGCAGTTTCTGTTCGACCAGTAACACAGTCAGGCCGATATCACGGTTGAGTTTGCGGATGATGTCGCCAATTTCACTGACGATGTTCGGCTGAATACCTTCGGTGGGTTCATCTAAAATCAGCAGTTTCGGATCAAGCACCAGCGCACGACCAATCGCGAGCTGTTGCTGCTGACCGCCGGATAAATCGCCACCACGACGCTGTTTCATCTCTTTCAACACAGGGAACAGTTCATACACCTGATCGGGGATCTGGCGCTTGTTATCGCGACGCGCAGGCAGTCCGATCTTGAGATTTTCTTCGACCGTCAGCAGTGGGAAAATCTGACGACCTTGCGGTACGTAACCGATGCCAATTTCCGCACGCCGCTCGACCGAAAACTTGCTGATGTCTTGACCATCAAATTCAATCTGACCGCTTTTAACTGGCAATTGCCCCATCAACACATTCAACAGCGTGGTTTTACCCACGCCGTTACGACCCATCAAACAGAGACATTCACCCTGTGCGATCTCGATGTCCAGATCCCACAGCGTGTGCGATTGGCCGTAAAATTGATTAATACCGGATAACTTCAGCATGCTGATTCCCCCAGATATACCTCGATCACTTTCGGATCAGCCTGCACCTGACTCATGGAGCCTTCCGCCAGCACCGAGCCTTGATGTAATACCGTGACTTTATTGGCAATCGAGCGCACGAAATCCATATCGTGCTCCACCACCACGACGGAGTGTTTGCCCGCCAGCTGTTTCAGCAGTTCAGCGGTGCGTTCCATCTCCTGATGCGTCATTCCTGCCACCGGTTCATCGACAAGCAGCAATTCCGGGCGCTGCATCAGCAGCATGCCAATTTCCAGCCACTGCTTTTGGCCGTGCGACAACACACCCGCTTGGCGATGACGCTCAGCAACCAGACCAATCAGCAGCAGCGTTGCTTCAAGATGATCGCGATCTTCACCAGACAGTTTGCTAACAAAGGTCTGCCAAACGCCTTTATTCCCCGCCATGGCCAGTTCAAGGTTTTCTTCCACCGTAAGCGGTTCAAACACGGTTGGTTTTTGGAATTTACGACCTATGCCTGCTTCAGCTATCGCCGGTTCATCGAGTTCCAACAAGTTGATGTTCTGACCAAACCACGCCGAGCCGGTGTCAGGGCGTGTTTTGCCGGTAATAACATCCATCATGGTGCTTTTACCTGCCCCGTTCGGGCCGATAATGCAGCGCAGTTCGCCTTTGTTGATGTAGAGGTTGAGGTTATTCAGTGCTTTAAAACCGTCGAAACTGACGTTGATATCTTCCAGATAGAGGATCACACCATGCCGTAAATCGAGTTTCGCTGGCGCTGGTGGTGCCATCCGTTCGCGCAAGTCGGCCGGTGTTAAGATCGTTTTGGTTTGTGCAAACATGTTCATCACACCGCCTCCTTGCGATTGAATAAACCGGTAACACCTTTTGGCAGGAACAGCGTGACCAACACGAACAGCGCACCCAATGCGTAGAGCCATTCATCAGGCAGAATGCCGGTAAACACCGACTTGGCGTAGTTGACCAAAATTGCGCCGACCACCGCGCCATAAAGCGTCGCCCGGCCACCGACGGCCACCCAGATCACCAGTTCAATCGAGTTCAGCGGAGAAAACTCGCCCGGATTGATAATGCCGACTTGTGGCACATACAGCGCACCAGCAACGCCAGCCAACATGGCGGAGAACACGAAGATCGCGAGTTTGAAATATTCCACCCGGTAGCCCATAAAGCGGGTGCGCATCTCTGCATCGCGGATCGCCACTGCAACACGCCCCAGTTTCGAACCGACAATCACGCGGCAGACCAGATAAGCCAGACAGAGCACAACCGCCGTAATGAGGAATAACGCCGCACGAGTTGCATCGTCGGTCAGACTAAAACCGATGATGTCTTTGAAGTCGGTTAAGCCGTTATTACCACCAAAACCCATTTCATTGCGGAAGAACGCCAGCAGCAGTGCGTAGGTCATTGCCTGCGTCATGATCGACAGATAAACGCCGGTCACACGCGAGCGAAACGCCAGCCAGCCGAACACAAACGCGAGCAAGCCCGGAACCAGCACCACCATCAGCATGGCAAACCAGAAATGGTTCATGCCATACCAGAACCATGGCAGTTCATGCCAGTTCAGGAACACCATGAAATCTGGCAAAATCGGATCGCCATACACTCCGCGCGTGCCGATCTGACGCATCAGATACATGCCCATCGCGTAGCCACCCAGCGCAAAAAAAGCGCCGTGACCGAGACTTAAAATGCCGAGATAACCCCAGACCAAATCAAGCGCCACGGCAAGCAGGGCGTAACACAAATACTTGCCTAACAGCGTCACAGTGTTGGAACCGACATACAGCGCGCTGTCATGTGGCAACAGCAGGTTTGATAACACCACCAGCACCGAGCCAACCAGAATGGCACTGAGCAAACTCAGGCCCGCTTTATCTTTGAATACAGAATTAAATAGCATGTTTTTAGCCCTCAACCGCACGGCCACGTTGCGGAAACAGTCCGCGCGGGCGTTTCTGAATAAACAGAATGATCGCAACCAGAATCAGGATTTTTGCCAGCACAGCACCGGCATACGGTTCCAACAGTTTATTCGCCACACCCAGTGACAGACCCGCCACCAACGTGCCCCATAAATTGCCGACACCGCCAAACACCACCACCATGAAGGAGTCGATGATGTAACCCTGCCCTAAGTTCGGGCCAACGTTGGTCAGCTGAGACAACGCCACACCAGCAATACCAGCGATGCCTGATCCCAGACCGAAAGTTCTGGCATTCACCCAATCTGAGCGAACACCCATGTTGCGAGCCATAGCGCGGTTTTGCGAAACCGCGCGTACTTCCAACCCCAAACGACTGCGTTTCAGCAACCACATCAGGCCAGCAAAAACCAACAGGCTAAACAGAATGATGAACATGCGGTTCAGGGTCAGCGACAGGAAGTCGTTCCACACCCATGTGCCACTCATCCACGAAGGCATAACCACACTTTGGTTCAGCGGGGAGAAAATTGAGCGCACCGCTTGTTGTAACAGCAGGCTGATCCCGAAGGTTGCCAGCAGGGTTTCGAGCGGGCGGCCATATAAGAAACGGATCACACTGCGCTCAATGACAATGCCGACTAAGCCCGAGACACAAAATGCCGCAGGAATAGAGAGAAGTAACGCAATGCCCGGTTCATTCGGTAATAGTTTTTGCATCACGAAGGTGGTGTAGGCACCCAGCATCATCATCTCGCCATGCGCCATGTTGATCACGCCCATTACACCAAAGGTGATCGCCAGACCAATGCCTGCTAACACTAAAATGGAACCGAGGCTGATACCGAAATAGAGGGTTTCAATGCCACTGTAAAATGACTGACTGCGTTCGAGCTTTTTCACCGCTGCTGCGGCGGCGGATTTCACTTTGGCATCGGTATCGTTCTGAGCAACGGATTTCAGCTGCCCTACTACTTCTGGGTTATGCACTTCACTGAGTGCATCGACTGCGCTCAGGCGCACCACAGCATCGCTATCGACTAATTTGCTGAATGCGATCACCATGTCATAGGCGGCTAATACCTTGGCATCGGTCTCTTTTTGTTGATGGGCAATCAGCGCAGCACGATCGGAATCAGCTACCTTCCCCAACATCGATTTCACTGCCTGCAAACGTTTCTCTGCATTCGGATCATTTAAGGCCAGTTGAGCTGATAATTCAGCGATTTGGCGGCGCAAGGCATTGTTCATCGCCACCCGTTTGAAATCAGAACTGTCACCGGCAACTGCTTGTTTGTCGGTTAAATTAACAAATATTTCGCCCTGACGAATGACCATCAGTTCGTCACTTTTACGGAAAAACAGCTCACCGTTATCCAACGCAATAAAAAGATCAGATGCATAAGGTTCACCGCTGGCAGCAATTGTCGTGATGGCCTCTTTCTTGGCGGTAAAATCACGACCACTCAGTGCTTTTAATGCCTCATCGGTGGTCATCGCCTGCGCCATGACACTCCAGAGACCCATCATCAGGGTTAAACCAACCACGATGATTCGACTGCATCCTGCCTGTATTAATCGCATCATGCTTTCCTTGTCCCAGAGAAAATGAACTTTCTCTCTTTAATTCCGAAGGTGTTAAAAATTCAGGGCGGAATATCTCCCGCCCTGTCAGTCACGGAATTAACCGCCGCATTTACCTGTTTTCACGTTGAAGTTGCCGCAAGAGAGCGGTTTACGCCAATCGGAGATCAGGTCTTTTGAGCCTGGTAAGAAGTCAGACCATTCGTCACCAACCACAGTACCTTTGGTTTCAGAAACCACTTCGAACTGGCCGTCGTCCTGAATTTCACCGATCAGCACAGGTTTCGTGATGTGATGGTTTGGCATCATGGTTGCATAACCACCAGTCAGGTTAGGCACAGAAACACCGATCAGGGCATCTTGTACTTTCGCCGGGTCAGTAGTGCCCGCTTTTTCAACCGCTTTCACCCACATGTTGAAACCGATGTAAGTCGCTTCCATTGGGTCGTTGGTTACACGCTCTTTTTTACCGGTAAATTTGTGCCATTTTTCGATGAAATCTTTGTTTGCTGGGGTGTCTACGCTTTCAAAGTAATTCCATGCCGCCAGATGGCCGACCAACGGTTTAGTGTCGATACCTGACAGCTCTTCTTCACCAACAGAGAACGCCACCACTGGGATGTCTTGTGCAGAGACGCCTTGGTTGCCTAACTCTTTATAGAAAGGCACGTTCGCATCGCCGTTGATAGTAGAAACCACCGCAGTTTTCTTGCCCGCAGAACCGAATTTCTTCACATCAGCTACGATTGACTGCCAGTCTGAGTGACCAAACGGGGTGTAGTTCACCATGATGTCAGACGCTTTCACGCCTTTGGCTTTCAGGTAAGCTTCCAGAATTTTGTTGGTGGTGCGTGGATAGACATAGTCAGTACCCAGCAGAGCCCAACGCTCTACGCCCTGTTCCATCAGGTAATCAACCGCTGGAATCGCCTGCTGGTTTGGTGCAGCACCGGTATAGAATACGTTTTTGGATGACTCTTCCCCTTCATACTGCACAGGGTAGAACAGCACGCTGTTCAGCTCTTCCACTACTGGCAGCACTGATTTACGGGAAACGGAAGTCCAGCAGCCGAAAATGGCAGAGACTTTGTCTTTTTGAACCAACTCACGCGCTTTTTCAGCGAACAGCGGCCAGTTTGACGCAGGGTCAACCACCACAGGCTCCAGTTTTTTGCCCAGCAATCCGCCTTTCTTGTTCTGCTCATCAATCAGCATAAGCATGGTGTCTTTCAGTGTGGTTTCACTGATCGCCATGGTGCCAGACAGCGAGTGCAAGATACCCACTTTGATGGTGCCATCTGCCGCAAACACGTGACCACCAAACAAAGAGGCGACCAGAATAGAACTTGCGAGTAGTTTCCTTTTCATGCGTATTCTTCCTTAAATTAGTTTTCAGCTATGAACAAACCCTGCTTCGGTATCTGTTCATTTGAAGCTTCAAGACAATCACCCGTTGAACAAGCAGGTTCAGTATTGAGAAAAAACAGCGGGCTAAATATGCGCATATCGTGCAGAGAACTACGTCAAATGACGTATATGTGAATGGCTGATAATTCGATACACTGATGTGGGAGGATGTCTTTCCTCACTTGATCGCAAGGAGTGAAACGGGAATTCAGATAATAAGTGCGACACTCATGGATGAATGGCGAGAGGTGGCCAACTGCTGATTGGTGGTACCCTTCTGCTCGCCAAAGTAAAAGCAGTATCACCATGAGCTATCAGCAGTTGACCGAGGGGCAACGATACCAGTTATCGGTGCTTCGCGCACAGGGGATGTCCATCCTTGCCACCGCACGCGCCATTGGCGTTCATCGCTCCACCCTCTACCGGGAGCTGCGTCGTAACGCCGGGCCGCAGGGCTACCAGCCAGACAATGCGCATCAGCACGCCACCCACCGACGGGCTAGTGCGGCCAAATCTCGGCTATCTGCCGATGTCATCCAGTTTGTCGAGCTGACACTCGCCTGGTGGTGGAGCCCGGAGCAGATAAGCGCGGTGGGCAAGCAGATAGACCTCATGGTGAGTCACGAGTGGATATACCGCCATGTGGCCGCCGACAAAGCCCGGGGTGGCCAGTTGTACCGCCATCTGCGCCAGGTGCGTATTCCGGCGAAGTTGAACAGCCATTCCGGCCAACGTGAACACCCTGATCCTTAACGCGCTCACGTCACCCCGTTTCTAACTCGAGTGTTCAGATTGGGTCAACTCACTTCTCCTCTTTCTCATCGATTCTCCCTTCAGT
>NZ_JAGKRI010000066.1:0-8137 GCF_017939255.1 Aeromonas sp. Prich7-2 | reverse complement strand
ACAAGAAAATCTCTTTTCTGGTCTGACGGCGCTTACTGCTGAATTCACTGTCGGCGAAGGTGAGCTGATGACTCATGATGAACCCTTTTTCATGGCTCCAGATGACAAACATGATCTCATATCAGGGACTTGTTCGCACCTTCCCTTGACGATATCGTCCATCACGTGGCCGATGCTCTCGACGATGGTCTTGATATGGCCGAGGCACTGGGCGGTCTGCTCACGGATACAGCCGGTCAGCACTTTGTCTGTGGTCATGTCGAGCGGCAGCTGGCCCGCGATATGGTTGTAGTGGGAGAAGGCGACGCTCTGGGTATGCAGCGGGCTTCTCGGTGCCTTGTCGGTATTGCGGGCACGGATCACCAGATTGTGCCTGTCTTCCACCAGCTGGGGCGGGGTGCCGTCACCGTGGGAGATGACCGCATCCATCTGCACCCGGGCGCTCAGCGGCAGGGCGGCGGCACTGACCACAGAGCGGGCGGGCAGATAGGCGATGGCACGGGCGATGGCGGAGTCCGGGAAGAAGGTGGTGTAAACCTCGTTGACGGCGTCGAGATCCGCCAGATTGGTCAGATAGACAGTCACCTTGACGATGTCGTCAAAGGGCACGTCGATGCTCTCCAGCACGGTTTTGATATTGCGCAGGCACTGGGCCGCCTGCTCGCGAATGCCACCGTCAACCAGGGCGCCGGAGGCGGGGTCGAGGGGCAGCTGGGCACCGATATTGTTGTAATGGGAGAAGGCGACGCTCTGGCTGGAGAGCGGATCCTGCGGGGCGCGGTCGCTGTTTCGGGAGATCTTGAGCAGCGGGCAGGGGGCCTGGGGGAAGGTGCCTTCCCCGTTGGAGAGCAGGGCGTCCATCTGCACCCTGGCGCCGAGCGGCAGACTGGCGACGGCGAGCACTGTGCGGGTCGGCAGCGAGTGGGGGAAGAATTCCCGATAGACGGCGTTGACGGCATCGAGGTCGGCGATGTCCGCGAGGAACAGGGTCACCTTCACCATGTCCTCCATGCCGTGGCCAATGCTCTGGACGATGGCCTGGATATTGGTGAGACACTGTCTGGCCTGCGCCTGGATATCCCCTGCGACCAGCGCGCCCGTTTTCGGGTCGACCGGAAGCTGGGCGGCAATATTGTTGTAGTGGGAGAAGGTCACGCTCTGGGTATAGGGCCCCAGATCCTGAGGCGCATTGGAGGTATTTCTGGCGGATTTGATGATGGTACCACTCATGGCGATACTCCTTTTCGTTTTTGATGTAGGGTCCGGGCCGCATTGTTCTTCCCTGGCCGAATGCGGCACGCTGATGACTCGTGATATTGCGGCAACAGTTGCCCGTTCCCGCCACAGGGCGACGGAGAAAAGGCGAACGATCATCACAGTGTCGAGCCCTGTTTCGATGCAGACAGCGCGTGCAACAGACAAGGGAGAGAAGTTGGCCTGGTGATTCAGACGGGAGAATTCTAGGGGGCGGTTATCCCGGGATGCAAACCGGGATCCGGTTTCTATGAGGTGGCTCAACAGAGTGAAATATATTCATTTTGCGATTCAATTCATGACGGACATGGCAAATAAAGGTGATGATGATCCCGCTTTACCATGAAAGTGGAACCAGATAGCGCCATATTGTCGCGCATCAGGGTTACAGCCTGTGAATCCTCCGTTAATACTTTTGGCGAAATTGCAGCTTATTCTCCCAGTTTTGCATAGCTATCTATTTATCGCTCTCTCGACGCCCTGTTCAGCGCCGCCAAAATATGCTGCGGTGAGCACACTGAAATAACATTCACCCTCTTTGCATGGCCACAGGTCATGACATAAATACGGGAGAAAGAGAGGGCGCTTTTTAGCCCCTGCGGCGGAGGCTGACATGGGCGGGTCGCCACACCGCCTATGCCATATCTTTTCAGTGGCGCGAACGCAGCCCGCCAACAAGGCTCATAAGCAAGGGGAGGGGGCCTTCCCCTTGCCTGCCCCGACTTGCCGCCCCCCGATGCATATCACTCCTGTCATGACCCTCCCTGTGAGGGGGCCCCGGAGTCCGCCCTGCTTTGCCGCCCTGGCGTATCCCGCACTCCTTGCGATGCAGCCGGCTCATCTTCCCCGCACCATCCTTATTTGTGTTCTTTGTCATCAACTGCCGTTATTGCGACCTGGGTCGGGGTTTGGGTGGATTATTAACTGTATGATTAATAATGAAATCAGGGACCCGGCCGACGAGCAGCACGGATCGGCACTCATCTGCCCGGGAGTGGCACATGCGATCGCATCGCGATCCCCGTCATCTGACTTCGGAGGTTTTATGCTTGGATTCATTCTGGGTGACATGTACAGCCGCACCAGCGGGTTTCGGCCACCCCCCCGCCTAGGCAAGCACTTCCCCCTCGTCCCCGACTATCAACTGCGCGGTCGCACCGGTGCCGCCATCCTGACCATGGAGACCCTGCTCGATACCCCCTATCCCCAGAAGAAGTTCAGGGCCCTGATCTATGGCGCCTTTATCGAGCGCCAGCGTCACCTCTTTGCCGAGCAGGTGGTCATTGGCCGAATGGAGGAGGGTCAGGACCTGGCGATCGCCATCGATCTTGCCTTTATCAGCACGGCGGTGCCCATCGGTCTGCTCGCCATCTCGGAGGAGATCGCGCTGCTGACCACCCCCCGTCCCACCCAGACCCATCCTCATCAGGAGGCCTTGAGCCAGGCGCTCGACTGCACCGCCATGCTGATGTTCTATGCCAAGGTCATTCGCCAGCGCAATGCGGTGCTTGAGCACATCGGCCACCAGTTCGGCTACAGGCCGCAGGCCGGTCTGGTGGCCAGGGTGGGCCACGGCGGGGAAGATGACTATGCCGCCTTCATGGTCAATGTGATGACCTGCATCGCCCATTCGGGCTCCTTCAAGGAGGCGCTGGAGAATGGCGTCAGGATGGGCATGCACGAGCCCGCCTTCTTCTGTATCGTCGGCGCCCTGGCCTCGACCCTGTGGGGAGTGCCCAAACCCTGGGCCCATGAGATCTCCCGTTTCATCCAGCGCCAGCACCCCCACTATCTCCAGATCCTGCTGCGGGGCGAAGCCAGGGTGGGCCGCAGACAGATCAACCTGGAGCCTCCCAAACCGCCGCTCTGTGCACCGGTCAAGCGCCAGGTAAACCGCTTCCTGAAGTGGGCCTTCTAGGGCCATGGGAGTGCTCTCGAGGTGCGGGCCCATGGCACCATCCCATCGGCCCGCCCCTCCTGAGAGTCATCACGGGGCTGTTATCTCACTGACCCCTGCTCCCCCGGCTACCTTGCCCAAGAGGGGATGGCCAGAAAAGCCAACGGCTGCACGGGGGACAAGGGGCGGGTAGAAGGTGATCCACCTCGCCTTTTGATGTGAACGTCTTTTGATGTTTGGCGCCATACGATACCATGCGCAGCGTGTGTTCCTGTTGGGGGAGGCGCCGCCCATCGCCCCGTGGCTGGCCGCTGGTCCCGTCATGATCACGGGATGCACAACCCGGGGTCGCCACGGCAACCCCTTATCGCCATAGCCAACAGGACGGAGTATCAGGATGGCCATTGCCATTGAACAGTCGGACAACACACTGAGGGTGAACAAGGATCGCTACGATCTGGGCCGCATCGTCGGCGTGCAGGTAAAAGCACTCGGCTGGATGGATCGGCTCAAGAAGACCTTGTTGCTGGGAGTGGTCACCTCCAGTGTGCTCTTTTACTTCACCCCTTCCTACGAGCAGGCGGGCAACTGGCTCATCGTGCTCTTCCTGCCCCTGGTGGGTTTTCTGTCTGGCGCCCTGATGGGGCTGCTCTCCTGCGCGAAATATGAGTTTTGCATCGAATTTTCCCACGCCGACGAGACGGGCGTGCAGTGGATCACCGCCGCCAGGAGTCGGCATGTCGCCGATTATGAGACCTTCAAGGCGCAGGCGGCCAGGTTGAAAGAGCGGCTCGGATAGGGAGCACAGAGTGACGGGTCTGCGCCATCTGGCGCCAGGCATAACAACAAGCCCGATCAGGTGCACCTGTTCGGGCTTGTTCCATTAGAGGGGAGGGCGCTCGGGGAGCGGCTCAGGCGGGATAGAGGGCGCCCAGCACCGCCGGGCGGCTCGCACCGGTCACCGCAGGCAGGTTGCCCGGCTTTCGCTGGATAAAGCGTTGTGCCAGCCAGGCAAAGGCGGCCCCTTCCACCCAGTCCGGTGCAAGGCCGAGCTGGGCGGTGCTGGTCAGATGCCAGTCGGGCAGCAGGGCTGCCAGCTCCGCCAGCAGCGGGGCGTTGTGGGCGCCGCCGCCGCAGACAAACAGCTCGGGCCGGGTTGGCGCATCACTGTGGGCGGGCAACTGGCGGGCGATGCTGTGGCAGGTAAGGGATTGCAGGGTACGCTGCACATCTGCGGGGGCGTATGTGCTGCCGTCCAGCTCGCCGTCGAGCCAGTCGAGGGTGAACATCTCACGCCCCGTGCTCTTGGGGGCGGGGGCGGCGAAGTAGGGGTGAGCCAGCAACTGCTCCAGCAGCGCAGGGATAAGCCTGCCGCTGGCGGCCCACTGGCCACCGGCATCATAGTTGTCACCGTGCGGATGGTGGCGGCGATACCAGCCGTCGAGCAGGGTATTGGCGGGGCCGGTATCGAAGCCATATACCCCTGAACCTGCCCCCCCGTCGGCCTGGCCGGGCAGCACCGAGATATTGGCAATGCCGCCGAGGTTCAGCACCACCCGAAGGGCGCCGGGGCGGGCAAAGAGCGCCTGATGGAAGGCGGGCACCAGGGGCGCCCCCTGACCGCCGAGGGCCATGTCCATGGTGCGAAAATCGGCCACCACGTCGATGCCGGTCAGGGCCGCCAGCAGGGCCGCGTTGCCGATCTGCAGGGTAAAGCCGAGGGCAGGGCGGTGGCGTATGGTCTGGCCGTGACTGCCGATGGCGCGAATCTCCTTGGGAGTCAGCGCCGCCTTGGCGAGCAGGGCCTGGGTGGCGGCGGCAAATTCGCGGGCCACCAGGTTATCGGCGACCCCCATGCGGTCGATTTCGTTCTCCCCCGGGGTGCAAAGCTCATGCAGGGTGCGAGCCGTATCGGCAGGCCAGGGATGGCAGAGGGCCACCTCGACCCGCAGTGCATCCCCCTCGAGCTGCACCAGCACGGCGTCGATACCATCCATGCTGGTACCGGACATCAAGCCTATATAGCGTTCAGTCATGACAACCCCTTTCAATGATGCAGGGGAACGGTTCGATGCCATGCCCCGCTCTGGTACCGGACATCCAGCCTATATAGCGTTCAGTCATGACAACCCCCTTTCAATGATGCAGGGGAACGGTTCGATACCGTGTTCCACCTTGGTCGACAGCGGTCAGCTGTCGTCGCCGTTGCCCTTGTTTCTGGCCAGTTGCAGCTCGGGGCTGTCCAGCTTGGCCAGTTGGGGCATGGCCTGGGCCTTGAAGCTGGCCAGCGCCCGCCCGCTGAGAGACTCCGCCTGGGGCAGGTTGAGGGTGCGCGGGTTCTTGTGCACGCCGCCCACCACGAATTCATAGTGCAGGTGCGGGCCTGTGACCCGGCCGGTGCCGCCGAGCAGGCCGATGGTTTGCCCCTGCTTCACTCGCTGCCCCTTGTTGACGGTGCGCTTGGAGAGGTGCAGGTACTTGGTCACGTAGTTGCCCGCGTGCTTGATGAAGACGTAGTTGCCGTTGAACTGGTTATAGCCGGCGGCCACCACGCTGCCGCCGCCCGCCGCCATGATGGGGGTGCCCACCGGCGCCACGTAGTCGATGCCGTTGTGGGGGCGCACCTTGCCGGTGACCGGGTGAAGGCGGCGCGGATTGAAGTTGGAGCTGATGTATTTGAAGTTGACCGGTGCGCGCAGGAAGCTCTTGCGCATCGCCTTGCCGTCCGGGGTGTAGTAGTTGCCATCCGTGTTCAGCACGGCACGGTAGATGGCCCCCTGGTTGACGAACTCGGCGGCCAGGATGTCGCCGGAGGCAACCCGCTCGTCATCCTGGTATTTGTCCTGGTAGACCACCCGGAAGCTGTCCCCCGGTTGCAGGTCCTGGGCAAAGTCGATGTCCCAGCCGAAGATGGCGGCGAGATCCATGATCTGGTCTTCCGTCATGCCCGCTTCGACGGCGGCGCCCCAGAAGCTGGAGCGGATTTCCCCCTGGGCCACCTGTTCGCGGGTGTCGAGCTCGATCTTCACCGGCCTGGCCACGAAGCCGTCATCCCGGCGGTTCACCTTGAGCGCCTGCTCCAGGCTGTGGGGGTAATAGAGGCTGTGCAGCTCGCCGCTCTTGGTGAGCTTGAAGGTGAGCTCCTGACCGGGCTTGAGCAGGCGCAGGGTATCCGTGCCCTCGAGCTGGTCGATGAGGTGCAGATCCGTGGTACTGAGGCCCAGGCGCTGGAAGATGACCCCCATGTTGTCGCCGCTGCGCACCTTCACCTGTCTGGTGACGTAGCGCGGTTTGGGCGGGATGACGGGCTCGGCCCGTGCCAGCTGCGCCTCCTCGTCGACCTGCTGCTCGACGGCCAGTTCGTTGTCGTTGTCATCGACCCGGGTGGCGACTGCCTGTTCGCTCGGCCAGGCCGCCAGCATCATCACCATGATGCTCAGGATCAGCACCATCTTGCGGTGCCAGTGAGGGAGAGAGTTGAAGGCGTGCCAAAGGACCATGAGAAGCAGACAAAGTTGAACCCGGAAGAAGGTCGGAGTTTACCGCCTTTCCAATTGGCCCGCCATTCCAGTAATATGTCTGGCCCTGTGGAATCGTGATTGGAGAGTCAAAAAATGTCCCAGCTCGAGGTGGCGCTAGCCGAGATCAAGCGCGGAGCGGAAGAAATTCTGGTTGAAGAAGAACTGATCGCCAAGTTGAAGGAAGGGCGGCCCCTGCGCATCAAGCTGGGGATGGACCCGACCGCGCCGGACATCCACCTGGGTCATACCGTGATCCTCAACAAGCTGAAGACCTTCCAGGATCTGGGCCATGAAGTGATCCTGCTGATCGGTGACTTCACCGCCATGGTGGGTGACCCCTCCGGCAAGAACGCCACCCGTCCGCCGCTCTCCGAAGAGGCCATCAAGCACAACGCCCTCACCTATGCCGAGCAGGCGTTCAAGATCCTCGACCCGGCCAAGACCCGCATCGAGTACAACTCCACCTGGCTGAGTGAGCTGGGCGCGACCGGCATGATCAAGCTGGCGGCCAAGCAGACCGTGGCCCGCATGATGGAGCGCGACGACTTCAAGAAGCGCTACAGCAACGGCCAGTCCATCGCCATTCACGAATTCCTCTATCCGCTGCTGCAAGGCTATGACTCGGTCGCGCTGAAGGCGGACGTCGAGCTCGGCGGTACCGATCAGAAGTTCAACCTGCTGATGGGCCGCGAGCTGCAAAAAGATGCGGGCATGGCGACCCAGTGCGTGTTGATGATGCCGCTGCTGGTAGGCCTGGACGGTGTCAAGAAGATGTCCAAGTCCGCTGCCAACTACATCGGCGTGCACGATGCCCCGGGGGAGATGTTCGGCAAGATCATGTCCATCACCGACGATCTGATGTGGAACTACTATGAGCTGCTCTCCTTCCGTCCGCTCGCCGAGATTGAAGAGTTCAAGGCAGGCATTGCCGCCGGCACCCTCAACCCGCGCGACGTGAAGATCTGGCTGGCCAAGGAGATCATCGCCCGTTATCACGATGAAGCGGCGGCCGAAGCGGCCCACGAAGACTTCACCCAGCGCTTCTCCAAGAACGCCATTCCGGACGACATGCCGGAAGTCGAGCTGGCACTGGAAGGGGAAGGGCTGGCCATCGCCAACCTGCTCAAAGACGCCGATCTGGTGGCCACCACCTCCGAAGCGCTGCGCATGATCAAGCAGGGCGCGGTGAAGGTGGATGGCGAGAAGCTGGACGATGGCAAGGCCCTCATCGGTGCCGGTACCGCCGTCTACCAGGTCGGCAAGCGCAAGTTTGCCCGGGTGACCGTGAAGTAAGTCGCCACCTCTGGCGCTGCCATAAGAAAGGTTCTTCGCGGGATCTTGGGGAAGTGGAAGTTGACAGACAGGGTGCTGGTAAACTGGCTGTCTCCAAACACACCACCACCATCACCCTGCTGTCGCCGTGCATCATATTGATATTGCCTCCTTCTGGCCAGGTTATACCGTC
>NZ_JAGKRI010000365.1:611-11503 GCF_017939255.1 Aeromonas sp. Prich7-2 | reverse complement strand
CACTGAAGGGAGAATCGATGAGAAAGAGGAGAAGTGAGTTGACCCAATCTGAACACTCGAGTTAGAAACGGGGTGACGTGAGCGCGTTAAGGATCAGGGTGTTCACGTTGGCCGGAATGGCTGTTCAACTTCGCCGGAATACGCAATATCTTTGCACTCAAATTTTGGAGGTGTTTTCCAACCTGTAACACGCCCGCTGCGTTTGTTGATCCTGCGGTATTCATTCCCCAACAGGATTTCCCATTCAGAGCCGTTCTCCGATAGAACCTGAAAAGCAGTCCCCAACTCAATGCCTAAACCTGGTTCAGTACAGACCAACTCGGTCATCAGCCCTCCTCAATGTAGGGGCATTTGGTTGTTAATTTTCCACTCAAAACGACAGTTTGGGATAGGATAGCTCATGAGAGGTCGTGTTTGTACAATGAGGAATGCTACATGATGCCCTATGCAACCTATCATCCTAGTAGTGACGCAGCAGCTACTGCGAACTATCTCCTGGAAGCCCTTGGTATTCCTTGTGACCCACTAGGAGCACATCAATGGATCGTGGCTGGCGTAGCACCGGACATAGTCTATCGTCTTGCGGAATTGATGAAGACGGATGTGGGGACGGTTTGCCAGTGGGCTGATATTGGCCAGAGTACACTGGCCCGCAAGCTCCGGATTGCTGCCCCCTTATCAATATCGCAGGGTGCCAGGGTATACGGAGTGGCGCAGGCCCTCGATGCGGCACTCGTCTTTCACAGGAACGATACCGTCAAGACACTGTCGTGGTTAAACCGCACCGCCTGGGGCCTCGGTGGCGTAGCCCCAGCTAAATTGTTGGCTACACCAATGGGGGTTCAGGCTGTTGTCGATCTAGTGGGACGGATTCGGCATGGGGTGTGCCTATAAATTTAGGCAGCCTGCGGCCTCATCTTTCAGTTCAAAAAACATCACGATAGTTTTTTTCAAATTTTTTCATTTTAGCCACTTGAAAAATACTGAAAACTGTCCATTTACTAATTATGAGAACAAAAGACTTTTTTAAACATTCCGCTGCTTCGCAGCGAAGATAAACCAGTTTTACTACTTCCCCACATACTATTTTATTAGAAGCGACACTCGCATTAGCATTGCAAACATGTCAAGCGTTTAATACGCAGGTTCAAACCTCATGTTGTCATTACTTAACTAAGTGTCAATTCTCGTATGAGTAGAATCAAGACAGAAAAACAGCCATAATAAAATATGGTTATTTTCGCACCTATGGTGCGGGCTAAACAGACAAAAGTTCCACCTTATAATTAGCATCTATTGTTTTTCATTAAACAGCCACTATTTATGGTGGCTGCCATGAATAATTAAAAATATTATTGATGATAACACTACCACCAGGTTAATAAATTACGCCCTGTCAATGCACCCCACACTATGGCATTCAACATCAGAGCAATGAAGACAGCCGCAGAGCCCATGTCTTTAGCTCGACCAGAAAGCTCATGATGCTCTGACCCTATTCTGTCTACTACTGCTTCAATAGCTGAGTTCAGGATCTCTACAATCACAACCAGCCAACTTATAACCATTAGGAGTAGTATTTGATTTAAACCATCTCCGACAAAAAACGCCAGAGGCATCAACAGCACAATGAGTAGCAGTTCCTGACGAAAAGCCGCTTCATGTCTCCAAGCTGAAGAAAGCCCCTTCATACTATAATTGGTGGCATGAATGATTCGGGTAATTCCAGTTGCACCAGGCTTTGCCATTTTAGCTTCCTCTTTCTGATTTGCCCGTTAAAAATTTCAACCATGAAATACACGAACAATAGTAATAAACCTATTATTTAACAGATGATTGGGGGCCTGAGCCCCCAATAATGTAATTTATTGAACATTACGACATTGACTGAAAATATCTAGACCCTTTTCGTAAACTGATGTTTTGACGTCCCAGATACCCAATACAGATGAGAAAATATTATCGTGTGAGTAACGAGTATCAGCGGCTTTCTGCTGCAAACACGCCATATCAACGCCTTTCTCTTTGGTAAATCCAGGTGACATCCACACCTGCATAGGAACAAGGGTCTGATCATCCGGTGCAAACTTGTACGGTGTACCGTGTAGGTAAAGCCCTAATGCTCCCAGTGATTCACCATGATCGGAGACGTAGAGCAACGCGGTGTTGTACTTATCTTCGTAGGTTTTCAACTTGGCAATCATCTCTCCAATCACGAAATCGGTGTAGCGGATGGTGTTGTCATAGGTGTTGGTGAGCTCTTCATCTGTGCAGTTTTCAATATCACTGCGTGGACAGTCAGGGGTGAACTGACGATGAGCATCAGGGTAGCGCTTGTAGTAGGTTGGGCCATGGCTACCTATCAGGTGGAAGCCAACCAGCTTATCCCCTTTCATTTGAGCAATTTCACTATCGAGGTCTTGAAGGACAACCTCGTCATAGCATGTGTTTTTATCGCAGAACTTAGGGTGATCCTTTGGTTCGATTTCGATGTTAGGTACTCGGTCGCAGACGCCTTTGCAGCCTCCATCGTTCTCCTTCCAAAAAATGGAGATCCCCGTTTTTTGCAACACATCTAGCAGGCCCTCGCTATTGCGAGCGCGATTATCATCAAACTCCTTTCTCCCCATATTGGAGAACATGCAGGGGACGGATACAGCGGTTGCTGTCCCGCAGGAGCGGACATCGTTAAAGGAGATCACACCACCAGACTTACTTGTGAATGGGTTGGTATCTTTCTCATAGCCATTCATTGAAAAGTTCTTACCACGAGCAGTCTCACCAACAACCAGGAACATCAATGTTGGTTTGTCCTTTTTCGTAACCCGTGTGGCATCATCACCTAAAGTAACAAAAGGGATGGGCTCTGCCATATAGCGTCTATACAGGTACTTACTGGTGCTATACATGAAGTTAGCTGGAACGATTTCACGATTTAGAGTCTGATTGTTACGACCAATTGATGCGTAATCTTGGTAGTACAAGGCAGCAATTATCCCAACTATTACCAAAGAGAAAAACATAGATAACAATCGCTGGGCGATACCTTTGTACCAGGTAGATGCATACTCAATTTTCACAAAAAATATCAATGCTGCGGGTAACAAACCGGTCAAAATAACCCAGATTATTATTGGAGCGTTAACGTATGCAAAAGCTTCGCTTTGGTTTGTTTCAAATATATTCTGGATCATATCACCATCAAACAACACACGATATTTCATCATGGTGTAACTGGCGATAGAACCTGTAACAAACAGGAATGCAAAGAACGGCTTCATCAGAAAGCGGATCGAGAATGGCATGAAGACGAAGTTTAATGCAGCAACAAGTAGGAATGGGATTGAAACTACAAACCCTATTTTGAAGTGCTCGATGTTAGACAATATGTCATAGAAATGGAGCAGAACGGGCCAGTTCAGCAAAAATGCGAATACCAAAGCCAATAGCAGTACAAATGGAACAACTTTTATTCTGACAGCTGAAAACATAACAATTACCTGTTAAACGTCTATTTCTATAAAAACCACTTCATTAAAATATCAACGATTCGCAACTCAATTATTCCGACATTGCTTAAAGATATCTAATTCTTGTTCGTAGATAGCCGTCTTCACATCCCATATTCCCAGGACAGAAGAAAATATGTTGTCATGAGAATAGCGATTGGCTGCGGCATTTTTCTGCAAACATTCCATATTCATGCCTTTTTCTTTGATGAAACCAGGTGACATCCACACCTGCATAGGAACACGGGTCTGATCATCCGGTGCAAACTTGTACGGTGTACCGTGCAGGTAAAGCCCTAATGCTCCCAGTGATTCACCATGATCGGAGACGTAGAGCAACGCGGTGTTGTACTTATCTTCGTAGGTTTTCAACTTGGCAATCATCTCTGCAATCACGAAATCGGTGTAGCGGATGGTGTTGTCATAGGTGTTGGTGAGCTCTTCATCTGTGCAGTTTTCAATATCACTGCGTGGACAGTCAGGAGTGAACTGACGATGAGCATCAGGGTAGCGTTTGTAGTAGGTTGGGCCATGGCTACCTATCAGGTGGAAGCCAACCAGCTTATCCCCTTTCATTTGAGCAATTTCACTGTCGAGCTCTTGAAGGACAACCTCGTCATAGCATGTGTTTTTATCGCAGAACTTTGGGTAATCCTTCGGTTTGATCTCGATGTTAGGAACTCGGTCGCAGACGCCTTTGCAGCCGCCATCGTTCTCCTTCCAAAAAATGGAGACCCCCGTTTTCTGCAACACATCTAACAAACCCTCGCTATTACGAGCGAGATTATCATCAAACTCCTTTCTCCCCATATTGGAAAACATGCAGGGGACAGATGCAGCGGTTGCAGTCCCACACGAACGAACATCATTAAAGGAGATCACGCCACCAGATTTACTGGTAAATGGATTGGTGTCTTTCTCATAGCCATTCATCGAGAAATTTTTACCACGAGCGGTTTCACCAACGACCAGAAACATCAACGTGGGCTTACTTTGATTAGTATCCCGTTTTGCATCATCACCTAAAGTTGTAAATGGGATTGGTTCAGCAAGATAACGATTGTAAACGTATTTAACGGTACTATTAACGAAATTGGCTGGAACAATCTCACGCTGGAGGTTTGAATTGTTGCGCCCCACTGACACATAATCTTGATAGTATAGTGCTGCAATAACCGCAATCACTATAAGTGATGCAAACATCGATAGGGCACGAGTTAGAATCCCTTTGAACCATTTTTCCTCATATTCAATTTCAACAAAGAAAAGTAAAATGGCAGGGATAAAACCAGCAATAGTAACCCATACTATAATTGGTAAGCTTAAATATGCTAACGCCTCATTTTGATTGGTTTCAAAAATATTCTGAATCATGTTTTGATCAAACAAGACTCTATACTTCATCATTGTGTAACTAACGATTGCACTAAGTGCGATAAGAAGTGCAAAAAAAGGCTTTATTAAATACCGTATCGAAAATGGAACAAATACAAAGTTAAGCGCTGCAACAAGCAATATTGGTAATGAAATGGCGAAACCAAACTTAAAATCTTCTAATTTGTAAAGGATTTCGTAAAAATGGAGAACTCCACGCCAGTTCAGCATAAATGCAAAATACAGTGCCAAAAAGAACATAAGCGGAACAATTTTTATTTTTATAAGGGAAGGCATACTTACTCCATTAATAGTCCAACAATCACTTTCTAACGAGACATCTTGTCTTTATGTTGAAAATGAATGGTAACAAAGCTGTACGTGAGCTTAAGCGGCATTTTGTCATTTACTGATAAAAATGCGATCTTAATCACAAATGTCTTATCCGAAATGATACACAGCTAAAATTAAGGAAGTCTTAAGATGCGCTTCGTTCAGCTTTCTATCGCTTGAAAGCCAATAGCAAGACACCGCCAGCGATCATGCCAATGCCCAGCCATTCTCTGACCGATGGTCGTTCACCAAGGAAAGTGAAAGCAAAAATAGCAACCAGGACAAGGCTGAGCTTGTCTACTGGGGCAACCTTAAAAGCCTCACCAATCTTGAGTGCTCGAAAGTAACAGACCCAAGAAACGCCTGTTGCTAAACCTGACAGAGTAAGAAAAATCCAAGTCTCTGGTGTTAGACCAAAAGGATTGGCCCACTTCCCTGTGTAAGCAATAAATGCTGATAAAACAACGATGATCACTCCTGTGCGGATCAAAGTTGCAAGGTCAGAATCAACCCCCTCCACCCCTACCTTCGCAAAAATTGCAGTCAGAGCAGCAAAAATTGCAGACAAGAAAGCCCAGTAGAACCACCCAGTTTGTGAGTCCATTTGACACTCCACAATTCGCTACGCATCAATGTTAAATTTTTTCACATGGCGCCATCCAGCTTAAGTGTTTCTTAATAAATCCCTGACACTCTTTCATAGACGGCGATTCGTCTAACCAAAGGATAGGGTGAACTATGCATAGCAACACCGATAACATCGTAAGCAAGGTGCCAGAAATTACACTGGCCTTTTGGATGATTAAAATTTTAGCAACAACGCTTGGTGAGACAGGCGGAGATGCGTTATCGATGTCGATGGATCTAGGCTACCTGGTGAGTACAGCAATTTTTGCAGTCATTTTTTTTGTTGCTGTCAGTGCTCAGATATCCGCTAAGTCTTATAACCCTACGCTGTATTGGGTCACGATCATCGCAACCACCACGGTGGGTACAACGTTGGCTGACTTTGCAGACCGTTCTTTGGGAATTGGTTATGCAGGTGGTTCGACCATACTCTTCCTTTTGTTACTTGGTTCCTTTGGGGTGTGGTATCGAGCGCAAGGAGAGATATCATCCAGTGTAATTTCGTCACCCAGAACAGAAATGTTCTACTGGATCACCATCATGTTTTCACAAACCCTTGGTACAGCCTTGGGTGACTGGACTGCCGATGATGCCGGATTCGGGTATGCAGGGAGTTCCGTTGTATTCGGTGGCATGTTGCTTGCCATAGTCGCAGCCTACTTATGGACTAAGATCTCTCGTACATTCTTGTTTTGGGCTGCCTTTATTATCACACGCCCCCTTGGCGCTGTTGTTGGAGACTTCCTGGATAAGCCATTGAGCAAAGGTGGGTTGGAACTTAGCCGCTATTCCGCCTCAGCTGCATTACTATTAGCAATTGCTGTGCTGGTATTCATATCAAGTACAAGAAGCAAACAAAACAGTACTGTAGCATTGGATTTAGATACTGATAACTAAGTGCATGAAATTATAGCGTTGGAGCAGAGTCATATGTTACATATGCCTGCTCCAATTATAGTTAGTAAAAATAGATAGTGGTGATTTATAGTAGGCACGATAAATAGGTAATCATATGAATAATATCAATGTGTCGGCAAAGGGATTATTTAATAAGGTTCCAGAAGTAACAATGGCTTTCTGGATTATTAAAATGATGTCCACTACCGTTGGGGAAACGGCAGCTGATTATTTGATATTTAACATGAGGCTTGGGCTAACAGTTACATCTATTATCATGGGGGGAATTTTAGTCATTACCTTGGTGATGCAACTTCACTCTAATAAATATGTCCCATGGAAGTATTGGTTAGCAGTAGTGCTTGTTAGTATCTTTGGCACTTTGGTCACTGATAACCTAACAGATCAAGTTGGCGTTCCATTGGAAGTTTCAACAATTGTTTTTACAATTATTCTTCTTGCTACATTTTGGCTCTGGCACTCCCAGGAAAAGACTTTATCAATACAGTCTATCGATACACCTAAGCGGGAGTTGTTTTACTGGAGTGCTATATTGGTGACTTTTGCGCTGGGAACCGCTGCGGGTGATTGGGTCTCAGAGGGTATGGATATAGGATACATGAATTCAGTCTTTTTGTTTGGGGGACTCATATTTATCATATATACAGCCTACTTGATTTTAAAAACGAACGTCGTTTTAACCTTTTGGATTATTTATGTTTTAACTCGCCCGCTGGGTGCTTCTATAGGCGATTTGTTGTCACAATCTGAAAAAAATGGTGGGTTTGGATTTGGGGTGACAAGCACTAGCATCGTATTCTTTGTATTTATTTTCGTTCTTGTTTTGTATCAATCATATAAAGTATACATAAGCAATAAAATGAATCAAAATAGTTTATAGAAGATTAATCAAACGTCGCTAAGGTAGAAAATGACTAAGATAGATTGGCTTATTAAATTCAGACGTGCAAAAACCTTAAGCACTTTAGATGTGATGTTGGATGCAGCGTTAAGAAAGGTAGAATCCATAACTGATAAATGTGAAGCAATTAAAGGGCATGAACTACGTCAGGATGAACTTGAGCTTGGTAAGCATTGCAGACCGCTGATTAAGTAACCTGATTACCCATGACTAGCAGTCAGTTACCACGAACTATACTGATCTTACGTACAGTTATCGAGGTGCGAGATCATGGCCAAAAGCAAAATCCAATTCCAGAAAGGCTACAGCCTGTTTGAGTTTCTCAAGGACTATGGCACTGAGGCTCAGTGCGAAAATGCGCTGTTCACTTGGCGTTTTCCTAACGGCTTTGTCTGCCCTGAATGTGCCAACAAGACCTGTTGTCGCCTGAGAAGGCGGCCACGTGTGTGGCAATGCAATCACTGCCGTCACCAGATGTCATTGACTGGAAACACGATTTTTGCAAACACCAAACTCCCACTGACCAAGTGGTTTCTGGCGATGCACCTGCTGTCACAGACCAAAACTGGCTTGTCAGCGATGGAGCTAAAGCGCCAGTTGGACGTCAAATATGACACTGCCTGGATGCTCAAGCACAAGCTGCTGCAAGCCATGAAAGAGTCCGATGACAAGCAGCCCATCAGCGGCATCATTCAGCTCGATGATGTCTACTGGGGTGGCGAGCGCCGTGGTGGCAAACGAGGTCGCGGCGCGGCAGGCAAGACGCCGTTTGTGGCAGCAGTAGCCCTGAACAAGGAAGGGCATCCAATCAAGATGCGGATGACGGTGGTCGATGGTTTCAAAACCAACGTCATTGCTGATTGGGCAAAACGGCATCTTGCCAGTGGTAGCGCGGTGATATCCGATGGATTGGCCTGTTTCAAAGCGGTCAAGGAGGCCAATTGTGAGCACCTGGGTGTTGTCACCGGGGGCAACCTGGACTGGCTGGATCATCCGGCATTCAACTGGGTAAACACGATGATAGGAAATGTGAAAAACTCGCTGCGGGGCAGTTGCCATACGCTCGGAGCGAAGCATTTACCAAGGCATCTTGCGGAATACTGCTTCCGGTTTAATCATCGTTTTGACCTCAAGAGCATGTTGGTTGAATTGGGGCATGCAGTCGTGGCAAGCCCTCCGATGCCATATCGGCTCTTGAAGCTGGCTGAGGGTCATGGGTAATCAGGTAAGGCCTTGATTATATAAGCTGTTCATGTCAGTCTTTTGTTTTGAGCGGAAGAGAAAAATTCGATGGGAAGTTCTGAACTTAGCTTGCTGAAAATGGCGATTATGCAGTCTTGGAACGCGGTTGTGATTACCAGTGCTGACAGGGCAGCAGGATATCCTGTAAAAATTGCGAACCCTGCTTTTTGTCAGATGACAGGTTACGCAATTGATGAGTTGTATGGTCAGTCATTGAAGATGTTACAAGGCCCTGCTACAGATCAGGAGGTGATTAACCGGCTTAGAAGTTGTCTTACCAGTGGTGAATACTTCGAGGGTATGACTACTAATTACCGCAAAGACGGTTCGCCATATTTGGTGCGCTGGAATATCTCACCGGTACGAGATGAGGTGGGTGACATCACGCACTTTGTTTCAGTGCAGCAAGATATGACTGCTTATGCCAAGGTAGAAGAGACCAGTAAAATTCTTGGTCAGGCACTGGATGCCGCAGCAGAGCCGATACTCGTTACCGATGCGCAAGCTAAGATAATCTTTGCCAATCAAGCGTTTTGCCAGGTAAGCGATTATGAAGAATCAGAATTAATCGGCAATACACCATCACTTTTCAAGTCAGGCTTACACGACGATGACTTTTACAAGAACGTAAAAGCATCTTTAATGACAGCAAAGACGTTCCAGGCAATTTTCATTAATAAACGTAAAGACGGTACCTTGTATCATTCTGAGCAGAGTATCTCCGCTATCAAAGACCACGCTGGTAACATTACTAACTATGTTAGTGTTGGAAGAGATGTCACTGAGCGACTTCGTGAAGAGCAAGCGCTACGTGAATCGGCAACAGTGGATCAACTAACTGGTTTGTTTAACCGCAATCATGGTAAGGCGTTGTTAAGCGAGGCTTATAGCTTTACTCTTAGCCGGGAAGAGCCCATGAGTCTAATTCTTTGCGATATTGATCACTTTAAGCAGATTAATGATAGCTTTGGGCATCCTGTTGGTGATCAGATCTTAGCTCAAGTATCGGGTCTACTTCGAAAGTCGGTTCGGGGTAATGATCGGGTAATTCGTTGGGGCGGAGAGGAGTTTTTGATCCTGCTTGAGAATTGCACTGATATGGTAGCGGCAGAATTAGCTGAACGCTTGCGATTGCGAATTGCTTCAGAGCAGTTTCAGAATGTAGGCAAGGTCACCGTGTCACTGGGAGTTGCATCATTATTTCAGAAAGAAAGTTTAGAGCAGCTGATCAGCCGTTGCGATGAAGCCTTGTATAAGTCAAAACGTAATGGTCGAAACCAACTAACGTTAGGGAAGGTGCGAACAAGTCCCTGATATGAGATCATGTTTGTCATCTGGAGCCATGGAACAGGGTTCATCATGAGTCATCAACTTACCTTCGCCGACAGTGAATTCAGCAGTAAGCGCCGTCAGACCAGAAAAGAGATTTTCTTGTCCCGCATGGAGCAGATTCTGTCATGGCAAAACATGGTGTGTACAGATCTAGTTATCACCTGACACCGGCCTCAAACCGGTGTCTTGTTTACGCTACTTTAGTGCGCACTTCCTTCGGTATCAATTTCAGACCCTTCTTGAACATGCTGTAGGGGGTCTGACCCTCCATCATCCTGCCCTGATGTGGCCGCTCGGTGTTGTAGTGTTCCAGGTAGCTATCCAGGTCTGTCTGCATCTGTTCTACCGACTCATACCAGGTCGTCCTCCCCTTGATACGGAAGTGTTCATCCAGCAGGGTGCGATGTAGCCGCTCGATAAAGCCGTTGCTCTGCGGCCCGCGTACCTTGGTGGTCCGGTGCTCAATCCCCTCCAGTTGCAGAAACAGCTCGTAGGGATGATGGTCTGGGCGCCCACAGAACTCGCGCCCGTTATCTGACAGGATGGTATAGACCCGAGCCTCATGGGCTTCGAAGAACGGCAGTATCGTTTCATTGAGCACATGAACCGAGGTCACCGGCAGCTTGCTGGTGTAGAGCCGTCCCCAGGCATGGCGA
>NZ_JAGKRI010000365.1:0-601 GCF_017939255.1 Aeromonas sp. Prich7-2 | reverse complement strand
TACACCTTGCCCACCCCCTTGAGTGCGCCGACGAAGAAGGTGTCGACCGCCACCAGTTCCCCGGTGTAGTGAACCTCAATTTGGCGTTCGCGAAACTCGGGGCTGAAGCGCTCGAGCAGGCGGATCTGCTCGTCATTGAGCTCAATGGTCTGCTCCCGGTGGGTTTTCTCGAGGCGCAACAAGCGGTCGTGTTTGGAGAGCAAGTCGTGACGTTGCCACACGCCACGCACACCACCCGCACTGACATTGATGCCTTGCAGAGCCAGTTCTTGGGCGACCCGCAGCGGGCCATGAGTTGGTCTGGTGAGAGAGTAATCGAGGATGGCTTGCTCAATCTCGGGAGCGACCCGGTTGGGATGCGCCCCTTTACAGCCGGGTAGTTTGTCGAGCAAGCCCTCGGCGCCATAGGTCTGATAGTTACGGCGAATTTCGTAGAACTGCTGACGGCTGTAGCCGTGCATATTCCGGCCGATCATGAACACCAATTCCGATTCAACGTGAACACCATTTCCGGACCAATGTGAACGCTCATTCCGGTTCAACCTGAACACTTCGCCCCTCCTTTCCGGAAACAGTGTTCAACATCCCGGAATCACTGTTC
>NZ_JAGKRI010000065.1:0-541 GCF_017939255.1 Aeromonas sp. Prich7-2 | reverse complement strand
GATGAAGGGCAGCCCTTCGTAGGTACTTGCCTGTTCCAGTTGTTGTTGCACGGCATCCGCCATGCCGGTCAGTTTCAGGTGTCTCAAGCGGGTCAGCGTTTGTTGGGTCATGGGACGTATCCTCTTTAGTGGAAGCTCTGGGGGCCACGGATGTTCTCGTGCTCTTGCGGTAACTCTGGGTAGCTCAGCGGGCTTGCGGGCAGTTGGTCGCGGCCACTGGTCAGCACCGACTTGAGCTGTTTGAGTCGCACCAGACCTTCCCGGTTGGCCAACTGGCAACAGGCTTCAACCCGTGATGGCGGATACTCCCGGCTAAGACTCAGCAGCCCCAGGCAGAGTCGGTATGCCTGCTCGGCATGGGCTTTCTCTTCCAACCGTTCGCTAACCCAGCACAAGGTGCTCGGTCCGATGTCAGCAGCCCACTGTTTAAGACGCCCTGGGGTCCAGCGTTGCTGCTTGCTGTGACGTTCCGGCATGTGCTCAGGGAGCGTGCTCATCCCCGGGATGGTTTTACGTGGATGGCTCGCGACCAGCTGTTGCT
>NZ_JAGKRI010000364.1:5916-6063 GCF_017939255.1 Aeromonas sp. Prich7-2 | reverse complement strand
GGATTGAAGCGTTGCTCATGGTGATGACCTGTAGCCTGATGATTTACGCAGCGTTGGAGCACCGGATCCGGCAGGGATTAGTGGAGCAGAATCGCAGTGTGGCGGATATGAAAAAGAAACCGACCCAGCAGCCGACGGCCCGTTGGT
>NZ_JAGKRI010000364.1:5348-5906 GCF_017939255.1 Aeromonas sp. Prich7-2 | reverse complement strand
TGGCAGACCCAAGCGTGGCGAAGAGCCAATTGGCCATCAGTTTCAAATCACTGGGTTGGCGGCAACTAGCCTGGCTTGCGTTGAAGAGGCCCGCAACCAGACCGGGGTGTTCATCCTGGCGACCAATGACCACAGCGATACGCTGAACCATGGCCGAACTTTTGGCCACCTATAAAGCGCAGCAGAATGTCGAACGGGGCTTTCGTTTTCTCAAGAGCCCGGAGTTTTTAACCTCCTCACTGTACCTGAAAAAGCCGGAGCGGATTGAAGCGTTGCTCATGGTGATGACCTGTAGCCTGATGATTTACGCAGCGTTGGAGCACCGGATCCGGCAGGGATTAGTGGAGCAGAATCGCAGTGTGGCGGATATGAAAAAGAAACCGACCCAGCAGCCGACGGCCCGTTGGATCTTTTTGCGCTTTGGTGGCATCCATGAATATCGACTGGGAGAAGCTCCGCCACAAGTAACGGAGCTAACAGGAGACCAGCAGATCATTTTGGAGGTATTGGGTGAGCGCTATCGGCAAATTTATTCCTAAATCAGGTGCGGAATGTCGG
>NZ_JAGKRI010000364.1:0-5105 GCF_017939255.1 Aeromonas sp. Prich7-2 | reverse complement strand
TCAGTGCCATAGTCCTTGAGAAACTCAAACAGGCTGTAGCCTTTCTGGAATTGGATTTTGCTTTTGGCCATGATCTCGCACCTCGATAACTGTACGTAAGATCAGTATAGTTCGTGGTAACTGACTGCTAATCATGGGTAATCAGGTATTTTATTGATACTATGTTTTCTATTTTCTATTTTCTATTTTCTATTTTCTATTTTCTATTTTCTATTTTCTATTTTCTATTTTCTATTTTCTATTTTCTATTTTCTATTTTCTGTCAGATCATAGAAAAACCATTACCAAGTGATGGTGCATTGATTTTCAAGCTAACTTAATGAATTTTAATTCATCAACACCAACTCACTGATTGAATAAAAATAAGGTGTGGGTTTGTAAAACTGGTCTCTCTTCGCTGCGCAGCAGCGGAATGTTGAAATGGAAAAAATTTATTTATAGCTCTCATAATTAGTAAATGGACAGTTTTCCAATTTTTTCAAGTGGGGGGATGTGAAAAAATCTTCAAAATCAATCTGGTTGATCAAATTTCAATCTATTATGCTAGTTTTAGCATATAAGCCAGCCGACTTATTACTTATTGACAAACCCCATGCTCAATCCGCCCTACAAGCTCGACAACAGCCTGGACTCCCATCTGTGTAGTCAACAACGTGGCTGGAGCCACGCCACCGAGCCCCCAGGCTGTGCGGTTTAACCATGACACAGCCTTGATGGCATCGTTCCTGTGGAAGAGGAGTACCACATCGAGGGCCTGTGCAACTCCGTATACCCTGGCACCCTGCGATATTGATAGGGGAACCTCAATCCGAAGCTTTCGGGCCAGTGCACTCCGGCTAATACCAGCCCATTGGCAAACCGTCCCCACATCCGTCTTCATCAATTCAGCGAGCCGATAGAGTATGTCCGGTGATACGCCAGCCACGATCCATAGATGTGCTCCTAGTGGGTCACGAGGAATACCAAGAGCTTCTAGGAGAAAGTTCGCAGTAGCTGCTTGATAGGTTGCATAGGGCATCATGTAGCATTCCTCATTATACAAACACGACCTCTCATGAGCTATCCTACCCCAAACTGTCGTTTTCAGTAGAAGATTAGCAACAAAACGCCCCTGCATTGAGGAGGGCTGATGACCGAGTTGGTCTGTACTGAATCAGGTTTAGGCATTGAACTTGGATAGGGAGATAATAAGAATAATATGGCGTTGTTTCCCAAATCGATGCAGCTTGAATGGAACTAACTGAGGACTTGGTGATCTGATCACCACCATCCTTTTCAAGTCTGCATCATGGGCACGTCGCTTCACTCCATCATCAACTGGCCTAAATACAACAAATCTTTGATTAATCGTGGTTCACTCACCTTCTGGGTTGATGCCGATCTGGCCATCTGTTGCTCCTGGTGTGAACTGCCTTGTTGCGATAGGGAGAACGTGCAGGCTGCACCGTTTGACGGGACGGGTGGCAGCATTTGAGTCATGTTGTCGCAGCGTACCCAGAGCCAAGGCAAGGCGCAATCGGTGAATGCGTGATGGGCGCAGATAGGGGGCAGGTTAAGGCGGACACGCTGTCTGGGATTGCCACCTCGGCGCAGCAGTGCGCCAGCAGTTGGTCACCCGT
This sequence comes from Aeromonas sp. Prich7-2, assembly GCF_017939255.1. Classification (NCBI taxonomy): domain Bacteria; kingdom Pseudomonadati; phylum Pseudomonadota; class Gammaproteobacteria; order Aeromonadales; family Aeromonadaceae; genus Aeromonas; species Aeromonas sp. Prich7-2. The sequence continues at coordinate 3,486 of NZ_JAGKRI010000364.1, read as the reverse complement.
CATGGGACGCCCGAGCAGATACCCCTGTAGGGTGTCGCAACCGAGCAGGGTCAGCAGGGCGCGCTGTTCCTCGGTTTCTACCCCTTCGGCCACGATGCGCATCTCTAGGGCTTGGCCCAGGGCGATGATGGCACCGATGATGGTGGCATCGTCCCCCTGTGGCGCCAGCGTGGTGACGAAGCCCCTGTCTATCTTGAGCTCGTTGGCGGGAAAGCGCTTGAGGTAGAGCAGGCTGGAGTAGCCGGTGCCGAAGTCGTCGATGGAGATGCCAAGGCCGAGCTCGGCCAGACGGTTGAGGATGGCGAGGCTCTCCTCGGCCTTCTGCATGGCGGTGGATTCGGTGATCTCCAGGGTCAGGTGACGGGCCTCTAGCCGATGGCGGGCGAGGGCGCCCTGCACCTCCTCCAGCAGCCCGGGGCTGGCGAGCTGGATGGTGGAGAGATTGACTGCCACGCTCCAGTCGTGATGACCCGCCGCCCGCCAGGCGCTCATCTGGCGGCACGCCTCGTCGATGACCCAGTTGCCGATGGGGATGATGAGCCGGCTCTTCTCCGCCAGCGGCAGGAAGCTGGCCGGCGAGACGGCACCATGCTCCGGGTGCTGCCAGCGCAGCAGGGCCTCGGCGCCGACCACCTGGCCGCTGCGGGCACAGTATTTGGGCTGGTAGTGCAGGGCCAGCTCCCCCCGCTCCAGGGCGTGTTGCAGCTCCTTGTGCAGCAGGAACTGCTGGTGGGCGTTGGCGTTCATGGCGCTGTCGAAGTAGTAGTAGTCGTTGCGCCCCTGCTCCTTGGCGTAATACATGGCGGCATCGGCGTTGAGGGTCAGCTCGTGCAGGCTGGTGCCATCCTGGGGATAGACGGCAATGCCGATGCTGGCGGTGATGTGCAGGCTGTGGTGCTCCCACTCATAGGGCTGTGCCAGCGTGGCCAGCAGACGCTCGGCGAAGGCTGTGGTCTGGCCGATGTCCCCCGGCGCCAGGGCCAGTACGAACTCATCCCCCCCGAAGCGCGAGGCGGTATCATTGGGGCCAAGCAGAGCAGTGATCCGCTCCGCCACTTCGACCAGCAGCAGATCCCCGGTGTGGTGGCCGTGGGCATCGTTGATGATCTTGAAGCCGTCGAGATCGAGAAACAGCAGGGAGAAGCTGCGCTGGCTGTGCTGACACTCCTGAATGCGCTGCTCCAGGCGGTCGGCGAACAGCAATCGGTTGGGCAGCCGGGTCAGGCTGTCGTGCAGCGCCAGCTTGAGCAGCTCGTTGTGAGCCTGGTGGAGGGAGGTCGAGAGGCGCGCGGCGTGGGCATCCAGCATGGAGAGGACCAGGGCGATGGCGAACACCGCCAGGGTCACTATGATGACCACGGTCGCCAGCCACTGGGTGTCGAGCCCGGTGTAGAGGGCGCCGCACAGGCTCCCTTCCGGAAACTGGGCCGCCGCCATGCCGGTGTAGTGCATGCCGATGATGGCGCAGCCCATGACGAGGGAGGCGCAAGCCTTGCTGAAGAAGGCGCGCGGGCTGCTGTTGCGCAGCCTGAACGCAATCCAGAGGGCGGCCCCGGAGGCGAGCACTGCGATGAGGATGGAGAGGACGAAGAGCCCCCTCTGGTAGTGGATGCCGGGTATTATCTTCATCGCCGCCATGCCGATGTAGTGCATGGTGGCGATCCCGGCCCCCATCAGCACGGCTCCGAACAGGATCCGGCCCCAGGGGAGCTGGGGGCGGCTCACCAGCCAGAGGGCGAAAGCCGAGGAGCCGATGGCCGCGACCAGGGAGAGGCCGGTGAGGGGGAGATCGTAGCCGAGCGCGATGGGCAGGTTGAAGGCGAGCATGCCGATGAAGTGCATGGACCAGATACCGAACCCCATGGCAAAGGCACCCCACGTGAGCCAGAGGGCGGCGCCCCATCCCTGGCTTTGGCTCACCCGGCTCGTCATGTTCAGCGCCGTGTAGGAGGCGAGCACCGCCAGCAGGATGGAGAAGAACACCAGGTCGTTGCTGTAATAACTGTCGAGCATGGGGTGGGTCGCGGTCACTTGATTCACTCTGGGATGGATAACGGTCCGAGCCATGGCCTGGCTGGAGATAAAAATCGGGCTGAGGATTGTACACAAGAGGTGTCACAAACCGTACAGAGATACGCACCAAAATGAGCCCAGGATCAGAGTAAAAACACTGAATTTACCCCTTGATGGCAATTTCCTCCGCCCCTTGTCCGAAGGCGGGTTCCAAATTTTCCCGCGTGAAAAGCAGGGGTAAAGATGAATGTGAAGTTCCCGCTCAGTGACACTCGCTAGCCCACTGCCAGCTTGGCGACCTCTTTCCACATGAAGGAAGGCATTGGTGTCATCAGGCGTCATTTAATGTTCAAAAATGATACGCGAAGGGCGTTGTTCCCAAATCGATGCAGCGTGAATGGAACTAACTGAGGACGCAGTGATCTGATCACTACCATTCCCTTCAAGTCTGCATCATGGGCGCGTCGCTTCACTCCATCACTAACTGGCCTCAATACAACAAATCTTTGATTAAGCGTGGCTCGCTCACCTTCTGGGTTGATGCCGAGGTCATGAACAACTGGTTCCACCACGACCATCACGGACGACGGGGCCGCAGCCAGCTCTACACCGACCAGACCATCTCAACCTTCCTGATGCTCAAGGGGATTTTTAACCTCACGCTTCGCGCAACTCAGGGGCTACTCGACTCCTTGTTCGAGTTGATGAATGTGCCGCTGTGCGCACCGGACTATAGCTGCGTAAGCAAGCGGGCCCGCACGGTAACGGTGGCCTATCGGCAGCCGGCCAAGGGGCGTATCACCGACCTGGTCATCGACTCGACCGGTCTGAAGGTATTTGGTGAAGGCGAGTGGAAGGTCAGAAAACACGGCGCCGAGAAACGGCGAGTGTGGCGCAAGCTGCATCTGGCGGTGGACCCGGCAACCCACGATATCGTGGCAGCAGAAGTGTCACTGGAGAATGTCCATGATGCCGAGGTGCTGCCAACCTTACTCAATCCACTGCGGCGTAAGCTGGGCCGGGTTTATGCGGATGGCGCCTACGACAGCAAAGCCAGCCATCAGCTTATCTCGTACAAAGGGGCGACAGCCTGTATCCCACCTCGCAAGAACGCTGGCCTATGGGAAAAGGGACATCCAAGAAATGAGGCTGTGCAGGTAATGCGCAAGGAAGGGCTGGCGCACTGGAAGAAGATATCGGGGTATCACCGTCGCTCGCTGGCGGAAACAGCGATGTATCGGTTCAATCAGTTGCTGGCGGGGAAAATCAGTCTGCGAACATACAACGGTCAGGTAGGGGAAGTGATGGCGTATGTTGGAGCAATAAACTGCGTATTCCGGCGAAGTTGAACAGCCATTCCGGCCAACGTGAACACCCTGATCCTTAACGCGCTCACGTCACCCCGTTTCTAACTCGAGTGTTCAGATTGGGTCAACTCACTTCTCCTCTTTCTCATCGATTCTCCCTTCAGTG